>NZ_JACDWU010000227.1:0-15859 GCF_016464045.1 Pseudoalteromonas sp. bablab_jr011
ACAATTCCAGGTGTTGGACCTATGACTGCATCATGCTGTATATCAGCAGTTGGTAGTCCACAGGATTTTGATAATGGACGTAATTTTGCCGCTTGGCTAGGGTTAGTTCCATTTCAATACTCAACGGGCGGTAAACCTAGAATGTTAGGTATTTCCAAGCGAGGGAATAAGGAACTGAGAGAGTTATTTATTCACGCTGCTCGTGCCGTTATGTGGCGGGATAAAACAGCGGAAAAGTTCTTTGGAACATGGTTGATAGATTTAAAATGTCGAAAGCCATTTAATGTCGCACTTGTTGCTTTAGCAAATAAAATAGCAAGAATAGCTTGGTCTGTAATGACCAAGAAGAAGCCCTTTGAAATTAGAGTTTAAGTCAGTTTGCATATGATAATTAATGATGACAAAACGGTTAGACCACCAGATTGAAGACCTTGTGGACATTTCAGTAAGATAAAGTACTTTCTCATTTTTGAGGACAATCTGGCGCAGATCTCATCGTAGAGCTGGGACTAATGAAAGTCTCTAATAGACTCTGAATACATTAGCGCAAACCATCTCCGTTATTTTTAGTTATTAACTTGCAAAACGGGGCGTACCATACATTATGTCCAATAATGATTTAAATGCTAAGGCTTTAAACTTTAGGTTCTGTATAGCACTTTAATTACATGCCAACCAAAGCGGGTTTTCACTAAATGCGGTTCAAGGATTTCGCCGCCAAATGCAACTTTGTCAAACTGCGGTACCATTTGCCCGCGTCTAAATTCGCCTAAATCCCCGCCTTTTTTACCTGACGGACACGTTGAATATTTTTTAGCGAGGGTCTGGAACTTAGCCCCTTTTTTAAGTTGCTTAATGATATCTTCAGCTTGCTCTTTATGTTTAACTAAAATATGCAATGCATGTGCTGTATTGGCCATGGGGTATCTCGAAAATTAAAACGCAGATATTTTATCACGACAAACTAAACTGAGCCACTGCGGCTATTTCTGTTTGCTTATTGCCGGTAAGAACCCTTTAATCAAACAAAATTGCGCTAAATAATAACTACACATGATTGCGATATCTGCATGCACAATTTCAAAATAAAAACGATTAAGGCCAAGAATAGAGTCTGATACAACAAACACTGCCCCACCTAAGACTAAAAAACCGTTCGATTTATCCGTCATCCAAGTAAGGCTTGCCATTATGGTGAGCACCAACATATAGAAAAGCACGGGAATGAGTATGTCATTCAGGTTTGGATAGAATAAGCAAAAAACGATGATTGCAAAAAAGAGATAAAGTAATACGACTTCTATTCGCCAGTGTTTAATTGGCAACATGGTAATGATATAAAAAGCGTGACTTACAAAGAATGCCGCTAAACCGCCTATAAAAAGCTGCCCTGTATCAAGGGCTAGTAGCACATCACCTAGTGTCGAAAAGCTAAGTGCTAATAATAGCGTGATCAAAATGCGATTTTGTATCTGATTGCGTGCTTTTAACACCATCACAATCAACACACCGATAGGCAATGCTTTAAATACCGCCATAGAGGGTTGAGATAATGCAGGCATAAATAGCAGTAAAGCAATGTAAAACGTGCAAAGGATTAGAAAGAGAATGTTCATATTCTTATTATTTTTGTTTGTTCCCAATAATGAGAATAGCAAGCTTTACTTTAAATGTTTATAAAAAATGCTGCTTTTGTTTTTCGCTCAGTAACTTACACTGAGTTTGTTTACCAAAAATACGATAGCGATTACGACCTACCCAATCATAAATATGATCGCGAAAGCCCTTTGGGAGCAGATAAAACACTTTAGCAATTGAGAATGGAAACCCTAATTCATTTGCGATAAATAACACAGCATCACTTTGTTTATATAGCTGGTTTTTATCAATCACTAACATTGAGGAAAGAGGATCTTTAACTTCATGCGCTTTTAATAAACGCTCACCTTTATCGCTTTGCATTGGGCATAACTTAAAGGTTATCTGTTTATCAAAGCGAAGAATAAAACGTACACAAAAATGGCACAGATTACACTGACCATCAAACAAAATGACTGGGCAGTGAGTATGCAAGTTTAACCGCTTACTTGCACAACTTGTTTCCCAGTGAAGCCACCAGCAAGTTGTTTATTCAGTGCATCAGAAACCGCTTGGGCACTAAAGTCAACGGCATGGATTTGTGGCAGTTTTATCTCACCACGCGCTGCATTATCGAGTAATAAATTGCCCATAAAACTTAACTTTTGCTGTGCACATAAGCTATTAGCAAGCCAAGCCCCACCAAGCGACACAATACCAATATTAGGTGCGCGTCTGAACATCAGTTCTTGTTCGAATTTCGGGAGTTCGTTTAAGCATGCAATATGGCCACAAAAGCGCATTAGTTCAACGTTACGAATGGTAGTATCACCACCAATACAATCAAGAACAGCATCAAAGCCTTGCGGCCCTAGTTCACGACGAATTTTATCTTCAAGTTTAGGGTCTTTATAATCAAACACGACATCTGCACCTAATTGCTTAAGTAACTTATGATTGTGTTTGCTGGCGGTGGTAAACACCGTTGCACCACGTTGCTTAGCAAATTGAATAGCAAATTGGCCAACTCCGCCAGCACCAGCATCAATAAACAGTGAATCCCCTTCGCTCAGTTGCAACTTATCAAGGGCAATTAATGCCGTCATACCTGAACAAGGTAAGGTTGCAGCGTCTGCAGGTGATACGTTATCTGGCACAACCGATACAGCATAGTTTGGCACCGTTGTGTATTCAGATAACACACCTTGGTCGCCAAGACTGGCGTGCCATACAACGCGTGCACCAACACCAGGGAATACACCTTTATTTGCCTGAACAACCACCCCAACAGCATCATGGCCTAATACATGCGGGTAATGCCATTTACAAAAACCTTGTTTTGCAAAATTAGCATCAACATGGTTTAAGCCCACATATTCAACTTTAATCAAAAGTTCGTTCCCTTCAGGACTCGGTACTGGCACAGAAAGCTCAGATAACGTAATAGCGTCATTGGGCTCAACCACTGCTAGCGCGCGCATTGTTGACGGAAGATCTGTAGTTTGTTGAATATGTGACATTTAATACTCTGGGTTAAAGATTGTTAAGTTCAAAGCTCCAACGACCGTTAAACACGTTATATGCGCTTACCTTGGCCTGGACAGATGCAATAGTTGAATCAACAGCATTTTCTTGCGCTATTAAAACATCCTGTCTCGCATCTAACAACTCTAAGTAAGGAATTTGTCCTTCTTCATACATAGCGTGAGCTTGTTCAAATGCTTTATTCGCATAATTAAAACGCTGATTAGCAAAATCAAGTTGTTGCTGTTGTTTGACTAAGCGTTGCAAGGTAAGTTCACTTTCGCTTATCGCTTTTAGTACTTTACTTTGATAGTCGCTGTAAGCCGCTTCGCTTAAAAATTGCTGTGCGTCTCGTTGAGCCAATAATGCAGGATAGCTGAGTAATGACCATTCAACTTTTGGCGTCACTTGCCATTGTTTCACGGTATCGTCTAAACCATTACTGGTTAAACTCACCACACCTGCAAACCCTGCTAGGCTAATATCAGGCAGAAGCGCTTTAGAGGCTGCCACACTGAGTGAATAAGCTTGACTGAACTGATACAAGGCACTGGTAATATCCGGTCTGAGTGCCATTGCTTCACTCGCTTTATAAAACGACACGCTAAAATCGCGGCTCAATAATTCAGACTCTTCAATCAGCGTTATGTCGCTTGCAAGTCGGCCAGTTAGCACCGCAAGGGTTGCTAAGTCGCGATATTGCAAGTAACTAAGCTCAGGAATAAGCGCTTGTTGCTGCTTTAACTGAGCAAGGGTACGATTAAGGTCCAACTCATTGGCAACGCCCTCTTCAACTCTTGCTCTCAGCACATCAATACTTTGCTCTAACGCCTCGATTTGCATCTCAATAATCGCTTGTTTTTGCACATTACCTTGATAGCTTACATAGCCTTGCACTACCGCTGAAACCACTTCAACCTGCAATGCCCTTAACTGCTCGGCTTGATTTAGTGCGCCAGCATTCGCAGCATCCACTAAAGCTGTAATTCGACCAAATAAGTCAAGCTGCCAATTTACATTAACACCCGCGTTTGATTGGCGCGTAATAGCGCCATCTAAGCTACTGCGCTCTGCGATTACGCTTAAGCTGCCCTGCGGATAATAATCCGCACGGGCTGCACCTAAACGAGCTATGGCTGCATCAAGTTGAAGTTGGCTGGTTTTTAAGTCGTGATTCATTGCTAATGCATCAGTCACTAAATTGTCTAACTGCGCTGAATCTAAACGACGCCACCAGTTATTCTCGCTCGCACCTTCGTTTTGTGCACCAATTTGTGTATCACTGACAAATTGTGTCAGGCTAACTTGCTGCTCTTGTATGTCTACGCTTTGTGCGCAGCCTGCCAATACACCGGCTAACAGCATTGCACTTACAAGTTTGCCTTGCTTAAAGATTGCATCAAGAGGCTTATGCATCGTGTTGCTCCTTCTGCGATTTTTTCGTTACTAACATATAAAACACCGGGGTAAACAATAAGCCAAACACGGTTACACCAATCATGCCTGAGAATACCGCATTCCCCATAGCATGACGCATCTCAGCACCTGCACCAGTGGCAAGAACTAGTGGTACAACACCTGCCGTAAAAGCAATTGATGTCATTAGAATTGGGCGAAGCCGTAAGCGACATGCTTTAATAATGGCTTCAAGATGAGACATTCCCGTTTTATGCTGATCTCGTGCAAACTCAACCATTAAAATGGCGTTTTTACTTGCTAGCGCAACCAGTACGATTAGTGCGATTTGTGTGAAGATATTGTTGTCATCACCCACAAACCACACACCTAACAAGGCTGAGAAAATAGTCATAGGAACAATCAGAATAATAGCCAGTGGTAATCTCAAGCTCTCGTACTGCGCCGCAAGTACCATGAATACAAGCAATACAACAAGTGGGAAAACATACACCATGGTGTTACCCGCTAATATTTGCTGATAGGTTACTTCTGTCCATTCAAACTCAATCCCATTGGGGAGTGTGTCTGCAAGGATTGCTTCAATAGCTTGCTGTGCTTGGCCTGAGCTATAACCTGGTGCTGGGCTACCATTTAGTTCAGCTGTAGGATAACCGTTATAGTGCATCACACGATCTGGGCCTGTTGTTGGTGTGACCGTTAATACAGAACCTAATGGCACCATCTCACCCATACGGTTACGTACTTTTAGATTCAAAATTTGCTCTGGATCTTGACGGTAATCAGCATCAGCTTGCGCATTTACCTGATAAGTACGACCAAACAAGTTAAAGTCATTCACATACACAGAACCTAAATAGACTTGTAAGGCATTAAATACTTCATCAAGAGGAATGCCTTGAATAAGCGCTTGCTCTCGGTCAATGTCGATATCCATTTGTGGCACTTGAATTCTAAAGCTAGAGTAAAGTCCCATTAATGCAGGGTCTTGCTGCGCTTTAGTAATGGTTGCTTGTAAACTGTTAAAGAGTGCTTCAAAGCCTTTGTTAGCACGGTCTTCAATTTGCAGTTTAAAGCCGCCAGTAGTCCCTAAACCTTGAATTGGCGGTGGCGGGAACACCGCGACAAACGCTTCATCAATAGCGGCAAATTTTTGATTTAACTGCGCCGCTATCGCCATTGCAGACATACTCGGGTCTTGACGCTCTTCAAAAGGTGCAAGCGGAGTAAACACAATGCCGCTATTTGGGCTATTGGTGAAACCATTTACAGATAAACCAGGAAACGACACAGTGTTTGCAACACCGGGGACTTGTAGTGCAATTTTTTCCATTTCTTGCACGACTTCTTGGGTTCTGTCTAAACTTGCCGCATCAGGTAACTGTGCAACAGCCACTAAATATTGCTTGTCTTGCTGTGGAATAAAGCCACCCGGAACAGCATCAAACAATTTAACGGTGCCACCAACAAGCGCAACATAAGCAACTAATACAATCACACTCATACGAATAAGCTTTTGCACCAGTTTTTCGTAGCCATTGGCGCCTTTATCAAACACGCGGTTAAAAGGTTTAAATAGCCAGTTGCCAAATAGGCGGTTTAATAACTTAGTTAAACGGTCTGGTTTTGCATCATGACCTTTTAATAATAACGCCGATAACGCAGGCGATAATGTTAACGAGTTAAATGCTGAGATAACCGTCGAAATAGTAATAGTGAGTGCAAATTGCTTATAAAACTGACCCGATAAACCCGTAATAAAAGCCGTAGGAATAAATACCGCGCACAATACTAACGCAATAGCGATAATTGGCCCGGTTACTTCTGTCATCGCAACACGAGTTGCTTCTAGTGGTGATAAGCCCTGTTCGATATTTCGTTCAACGTTTTCAACCACAACGATGGCATCATCGACAACAATACCAATTGCGAGTACGAGTCCAAATAACGACAAGGTATTAATAGACACGCCTAACCATTGCATTACCGCAAACGTACCAATCAAAGATACTGGCACAGCAATCAGTGGGATAACCGATGCACGCCATGTTTGTAAAAACACCACCACAACAATAACAACTAACGCGATTGCTTCTAAAAGCGTTTTAATTACAGCATCAATCGAGCCGCGTACGAAAATAGTGGGGTCATAAACAATGTCGTATTCTACTCCTGATGGAAAGTCTTTTGCTAACACCTTCATGGTTTCGCGCACTTGATCAGAAAGCTCAATCGCATTGGAACCGGGGCGTTGGAATACGGGCATAGCAAGGGCTGGTTGACCATCTAGCATCGCTCTTAGTGCATACGTGTCTTGGCCAAGCTCAAGGCGTGCAACATCACTTAGGCGTGTAAGCTGACCTTGTTCACCGACTTTAATGATCACATTTTCAAATTCTTCTTGTGAGCTTAAGCGCCCTTTTACATTCATTAGAATTTGGAATTGGTTACTTTTCGACGTAGGTTGTGCACCCAAGCTACCCGCAGCAACCTGTTGGTTTTGCGCACGCAATGCATTTACTACATCCATTGCCGTTAATTCGCGTGCCGATAGCGCATCTGGATTAAGCCAAACGCGCATCGAGTATTGGCCACCACCGAACATACGTACGTCACCCACTCCCGGAAGACGTGCAATTTGGTCTTTGATATACAAGTCGGCATAGTTCGCTAAGTAGGTTGTATCGTGCGTTTTTTCAGGCGAGTATAAATGCACCACCATGGTTAAATCGGGTGATGATTTTTCGGCTACGACACCTAAACGCTGAACTTCTTGTGGTAAGCGCGGTAGCGCACTGTTTACACGATTTTGCACTTGTACTTGTGCACGGTCTAAATCAGTGCCTAACGCAAACGTTACCGTTAGTGTCATGCGGCCATCACTGGTTGCTTGCGAAAACATATACAACATGTTTTCGGTACCATTGATTTCTTGCTCAAGCGGAGTCGCCACTGTTTCAGCAATCACCGTTGGGTTTGCACCCGGGTAACTTGCCGTCACAACAACCGTTGGCGGCACCACTTCTGGATACTCACTGACTGGCAATTGAAATAACGAGATGGCCCCTGCGATAAGAAAGATAAGTGACAGCATCGCAGCAAAGATGGGTCGCTGAATAAAAAAGTGTGAAAATTTCATTTTGCCCTACTGTTTTGCGACCAAGTCTGAATTTGTACTGGAAAGAGTGAATGCTATTCCGCCGCTATTAATGGTGACGGTGTTTGGTGAGATAGGCATACCAGGACCTACACGAGCAGGGCCATTGACGGCTATCACATCACTTTCATTTAAGCCTGATGTAATCGCGCGTAGGCTGCCGTAACGCTCGCCCACCGTCACTAATTTATATTCAAGAACATTGCCTTCACCCACAGTGAGTACAAAACGGTTCTTTAAATCTGTACCAATTGCACGCTCTGGCACGATAACTTTTTCGCTTACTTTATTGGCTGCAAGCTTAATACGAGCAAATGACCCCGCACGCAGTTGTTGCTCATCGTTTTCAAACACGGCACGAACGCGAAGAGTACCGGTAGTTTCGTTAATTTGATTATCAATAAAATTAATTTTGCCATTAAAGTTAAAGCTCGTTTCGCCCACTTTTTGCATCACGACCGCTTGCTCGCTTTGCGCTGTAACATCAGCAAATGACTGATTCCACGTACGCTCATCAATATCAAAGTAAGCATACATTTGCTGGTTTGAAACAATGCGTGTTAACACACTTTGACCGGCAAGTACGTTGTTACCTTTGGTGCTATTTGCTCGCGATACTACGCCATCAATGGGTGAACGAACTTGGGTAAATGCTAAATCAAGCTTAGCTGCACTCAGTTCTGCCTGAAGAGCTAGCAATTGCGCTTCTCGCTGTCTAAGGGTTGATTTACGAGACTCTGCTTGCTCAATTGAAATAGCTTTTCGTTCTGTTAAGCGCTCAGCTCGTTTTGCTTCACTTTTAGCTTGCTCAAGTGCTGCCTTGGCGCTTTCAATTTGCGCTTTTAAGCTATCAACCACCGCAGCAAAAGGGCGTGCATCAAGCGTGAAAAGCAAATCGCCTTCTTTAACGCTGTCACCTTCTTTAAAGTTAATTTTATCGATCACACCCGAAACACGTGGCATGAGCGCAACTTCTTGCGGTGCTTCTAAACGTGTTGTATAGGTGTGCCAATTTTGTACTGGCTTAACGAGTACTTGTGCTACATCAATAGGTTGTAAATGCTGTTGCTGCGCTGCTTGGTTGGCTTCTGTGCCACACCCTGCAAGCGTTAAGCTCGCAATGGCCACTGCCACTGCAAGAATAGATTTGTTCATCACGACTCTCCTGTTTATAGATTGGAGACAATGTTACGGCACTAATTAGATGACAAAAATGATAGATTTCTAAATTCTTTAATGCCAAAATGGCATCAATAATGTTTTAGGAACTGCTATGGATACCACCAGCCGCCTGTTAATGCTACTTGAGGTAATAGAACGAGGCTCGTTTGCAAAAGCCGCTGAATCGAGAAATATCGACCGCTCCGTTATCTCTAAACAAATTAGCCGCCTCGAAGACGAGTTAGGCGTTCGCTTGCTTAATAGAACCACGCGCTCGTTTTCATTAACTGCAGCAGGGGCTGAAATGATCAAAAAAGCCGCTGAACTCAGAGATCTCTTAAATGAAACAGTGCGACTAGCTGAAAACTATCACCAAGAACCGCGAGGAACCCTTAAAATCACTTCCTCAAGTATTCTTGGCAAACGCTACATTCAACCGGTTATTAACGACTTTCAAAAACGTTTTCCGCAAGTAGAAGTGGAACTTCGTCTAGACGACAGATTAATTGATTTAGTGTCTGAGGGTTACGATCTCGCGTTTCGTGTTGGCGAACCAAAAGACTCCTCGTTCATCGCGCGTAAAATTGCACGTAACCGGATGTTGCTCTTAGCCTCGCCTGAGTTTATTGAAACCTACGGTATGCCAACATCTGTAGAAGATTTAAAAGAACTGCCAGCAGCCAGCTACACCAGTCCGAGTAAGCGTATAAGTGGTATTCGTTATCGCAATGCTAATGGCGATATTATCGAGCAAAATATTAAAAGTGTTTTCAGGGCTAATGACGCAGAAGTACTTCTTATGAAGGCTATTTCAGGAAACGCGTATGTGCTCGCTCCTGCCTTTATACTTGAAAATGAAGTAAAGCGAGGTGATTTAGTGCCTATTTTGACCAACATTGAATTACTTGATTACAGTGCGGTGTATGCTGTGTATCCACACAGAGACCTGCCAGTCAGAACACGCTTATTTTTTGATGCTATGCGTGAATACATAGGTAAAGATATCCCCATTTGGGAAGCAAATATCCCTAATTACGATGCCATGTATCAAAAAAGTACTTAGCTTGCTTTATCTGTATCGCAAAACAGTTGAGAAATATTTAACTCATAGGCTGTAACAACACGATTACGTCCTTGCTGTTTTGCCTGATATAAGGCGTCATCAGCCCGTTTTATAAAGTTTTTAAGGGTTTGCTTTGGCATATAACACGCAACACCAATGCTAATGGTTACATTAATTGTGTGCTCATCTATTTGGTAGTCAATTGTGGCTAATTGCTCACGCAACATATCCGCAAATTCAAACGCACTCTGTGGGTCACTTGCAGGTAAAAAGATAGCAAATTCTTCGCCACCAATACGAAACACATAGCCTTTATTAAGCCGTTGCCTAAAGAAACTGGTGACCTCTATTAACACTCTATCGCCTACTTCATGACCGTACTGATCATTAATTTTTTTAAAGTAATCAAGGTCGAGCATTAACATAAACAAACCATTTTTATGAGTCAGCTCAACTTCGAAATAATGAGTCATTGCGAGTCGATTGCCAGCCCCTGTGAGAGGGTCTAACAAGGCTAAATTTTCAAGACGTTTTCCATATTCTGCACGACTATTTTCAAAACTGTGCGACACAGCCCAAATGCTGATATAGACAAACGAGAGGTTGAGTAACGAATTAACAGAGTTTAACGGTACTAAGGTCTCTTTACTGAGTAAAGTAATGCCTTGGATGATGGCTATTCCAAACGAGAAAAATAGCCCATATCGCTTGCCTAATAACAAATAATACAAAATGGGCAGAGCGCACGTCCAAATAAATAGCAGGTTTTTAATATCTCCAAAATGCGTACCAATAACAACAAGCAGACTCAAAAAAACGCACAAAGTGAGCGATTGCCACAGATGGCCGTAGTGTTGTCGTGTGTAAAAATAGGTATGGAAACAAAAAACGGCAAAGAAAACTTCGAGTATGCCAAGCACAGCAAAGTCGTTATAGAGTAAATTATAAAAAGCGAATATTGTTGCAAGTACGCCCAAACAAAAGCTCATCCATTTAAGAACGTTATTTCGTAAAGCCTGAGTGCCTCTCAGCGCACCAATATCCATCAAGTTTCTCGCTTTGTTATGATTACTTGATTTTAGCGTGAAACAAATTAATTAGGAACATTTTATTAACAGTGAACAGCGTTAAGGTAAGCTCTTTACACTACATCCCTATTATTACTACACAGTATCTCTTTGGATTAGTAGCACACGCTAATAACAGAACCGGCTTAAATATTCAGTTCAAAATAAACAACTAATCGTTGATTAACGCTGTCACTTCTTCGATCAGATCATTAAATTCATTGCGTACATTTTTTTGCTGTTTGTCTGTTAATGTTGATTTAAGTGCTAACAATAGTTTCACGTAATTCTCTAAATTTTTGTCGTCAGCGTTAATAAGTGCTTGGCTCATGAACGCAACTCGGTCGTTAATAATAACCGCAAGTTGTTGATCAAAATCGGCGGGCTTGGTTTCTTGTAAAAATAACGTTTTAAGTGCATCTAAACGTTTTTGTTTGTACTGCATCCAGAGCAAAAAAGTATCGACACGCTGATGAGTGAAATCGACAACCAATGTTTTTTGTTCAGTTGATAACTTTGTACCAAGCCACTCTTTATAGGTATCAAGGTTGTCATCTAAACGCGCTTTATCATGCTCTGCTGGCGTTTTTTGTTCATGCTCTTCATATTCATCGTTAATGTTCTCTTGTAACGCAGCCACAAACTCAACACGCTGCTTGTAAGACAATGTATTTGCTAATGCAATTAACTCAGGTTCAAGTTTTGTCACTAATGTTTGCCAATGCTGTTTGGCAGCTAAGAAATGGGTTTTTAATTCATCATGACTAACATTTTTATCAAGTAATGATCTTAAATGTTCGAGATCACGCTTGTACAAAGGCAATTGCGTTTCTCTGTGCCAATCACGGCTAGTTTGGACTATGTGTTTAAACTTATCTGCTTGGTCGCTATTCAGGTCGACATAGTCGTCTATCCAAAACCCAGACAACCAGCCAAGGTTGTTATAGGTAAAACTAGGTGAACATCCTGCAATGCCAAGCAATATGCTAAGTGCAATAAGGTACTTTGCTATTTTTTTCATTTGTATTTGTAAAATCCTGTTCCTGTCTAATTACTTTAGCAAGTTGATAGAGAGTGTAAATATGCAATGCCTGCATTTTAATGAAATTAATTCTCATTTAACTATTGACGAACAGTTAAACCTAAGTAATAATCGTTATCAACAACTTGGTTCGCTAAACTGTTTATACCGCAGTTTCAATACCTACAAGGGTTTGATGTTGTTCCACCAAGTTTGTTCAAGACGTAACTCTTGAATGATGGTTGCTTCCTCGACCCGAGCACCGACATAAAACGTTACACTTTACTTGCTACATTGCTCATATCGGTGACGGTAGATATGACCTCAAAAAGCCCACTCTGGGCTTTTTTTATTTCTTTAGTTTTTCTATTAAAATCTGTATCTTAAGCCTACTTGTTAATTACTAAGCGTGTCGGTGTCTATAAATTAGGCATTTGCAGTAGTTGGGTCTAAACTAACAATATGTTTTGCCCATTTGCTGATACGGCAAGGCTTTTATCAATACCCTAATTATTGATATTTAAACACACATTTGGAGGCAGACTATGATCAAGCCTAATTTAAAATCACTATTGCTAAGCAGCGTGTTACTTCTTTCACCGTTTGCCAATGCAAGCCTAGAAGATGCTCAACTCGCAGCGAATGAAGGACGTTTTGAAGAAGCACTTCAAGAATTTAATTACCTTGCAGATCGTGGCTATGCACCCGCTATTTATGAATTAGCTAAAATGTACGAAGGTGGGTTCGGTGTTCAGCGTGATTACCGTAAAGCAGCAGAGCTTTACCAAAAAGCCGTTAAGCAAGTTCACGCAGATTCAATGTTTGCACTTGGTGTACTTTACCAAGAAGGTAAAGGGGTAAAACTAGACAAAGAGAAAGCAATATCACTTTACGAAATGGCAGCGCAAAAAAACCACCCTGCAGCACAATATAATTTAGGTGTTATGTATGCCAATGGTGAAGGTGTTTTACAGGACTACCGCACAGCAATGAGCTGGTATCAAAAGGCTGCTGCAAATAACTTTACGCTTGCGCAGTATAATATGGCGTTAATGTATTATGATGGTTTGGGCGTTCCAAAAAACCTTGAAAAGTCATATATTTGGAACACAATTGCTGAATACAATGGCAATATGGATGCCAGTCATAGTCGTAAACTTGACGAGCGAAACATGATGCCAGCAGAAGTTGAAGCTGCAAAAGAAAAAGCCGACGCTATTTACGCAAAAATACAAGCGGGATTATACGCCCCTGACGGTCGTTTATAATGACACGAAGTACTTGCGTCTATCGACGCAAGTACATCCATTTTAATAGCGTAATAAGCAATTTATTTTGCTTAAGCAATAGCTGTGTTCTTGGATTAAATTTACCAGATACCAATGTATTTCTGGCATGACTAAAAGTTTTAAACCCTTCTATTCCATGGTAGTGACCCATTCCTGATTCACCAATCCCACCAAAAGGAAGCTGATCTGCGGTCACTTGCATCAACACATCATTTATTGCCAAGGTGCCACTGCGAATCGACTGACTCACAAACGAAATCCTCTCTTTATCGTGGCCAAAAATATACAATGCTAAGGGATGAGGGTGACTATTTATATAGTCAATAACCTGTTGCAATGATTCATAGCTCATTATCGGCAGTAATGGGCCAAATATTTCATTTTGCATCACGTTCATCGCATCATTAACTTGCGTCAATATATGCAAACCCAAACGATGTTTTAAATCGTCATATTGATTCTCTTCAAGCGGCTTAAAAATTTGAGCCCCTTTATCTTCAGCATCCACTAAATATGATTTTAAACGCTGATATTGAGAGTCAGAGACGATTGAAGTTAGGTTTTTTCCCTCAACGCCGTCTTTAAAATGCAGTTTATAGAGCTCACATAGCTGTTGCAGTAATTGATGCTCATGTTTTTTTGGCACGAATACATAATCAGGTGCAACACAAATTTGCCCTGCATTATTTAGCTTGCCAAACAGCAATGTTTTCGCCACTGATTTTATATTCACATCGTCAAGAATCACAACCGGTGATTTACCGCCAAGTTCTAAAGTAACCGGTGTTAAATGCTGACTCGCTGCCTGCATCACCTTACGACCTACTGTTGTGGAGCCTGTAAATAATATGTGTGCAAAAGGCAGTTCACTAAACGCCGCAGCAACCTCGCTCTGCCCTTCAACAATATGGCAATGCGCTGCTAACTCACCAGAAAATATATCCTTTATAATCTCATTGGTATGGGGTGTAAATTCGCTGACTTTTAGCATCACTCGATTACCTGCCGCTAATGCGGTAATGACAGGAACCAGTGCGAGCTGTATAGGATAATTCCACGGCGCAATAACACCGATAACACCTTTTGGCTGATAATTAATATGAGCCTTAGAGGGCCACAAACTAATACCCACACCACGCGACTCATTGCGAGCCCACTTGGGCAGCCGTTTTATTGTGTCACTGATGAGTTTTACTGTCGGTAACAAATCACCCAGTACGGTGTCAAAAGCAGTGCGGTATCCAAAATCTTTACTCGTCGCCGCAACAAGGGCTTGCTCGTTAGTAATCAGGCTATTTTTTATCTGTTTTAAAATGCTAATACGCTGCTCGATTGGCAAATAAGGTTCAGCCAAAAAAGTACGGTTGAGTTGCTGGAATTGAGAATGTAGAAGTCTTTGAATATCAGTCAAAATGTGATCTCTTGAATAGCGACAAATTCAACTATAGCGATCAATAATAACCGCCGCAACTTTCATAGAAGTAAAAAAACAGCGCTCAGGGTGAGCGCTGTTGTTGGTTGGAATAGGTTGGATATTATAAATGTATCTTAAAAGCCAAACACAGCGGCCGCGATGGTCATTGTAATTAGCGTAATCATCGCAATCGCAATGATATTAAGTGCAAAGCCTGATCGGATCATGTCACGCATTTGAATTTGCCCCGACCCAAACACAATGGCATTAGGAGGGGTTGCAACAGGCATCATGAATGCGCAGCTACATGCAATCGCTGCAGGAATAACCCACACTAAAGGCGTTCCAAATACAGATTCAGCAACCGGACCTAATAGCGGTAAGAAACCAGCAGCAGTTGCGGTATTACTTGTGATCTCAGTTAAGAAAGTAATCAATGTTGCAACAGCCAAGACACTCAGTACTAACGGAATCACACTTGCACCTTCAATCATGTGAGCGATGTACTCTGCTAGGCCTGATGATTTAATTTGCGCAGCAAGTGTTAAACCACCCCCGAACAGTAATAACACGCCCCAGGGCACTTTTGCTGCACTTTCCCAATCGAGAATACGCTCGCCATCCCCTTTATTAGCAGGTAACACAAACAGCAGTAAAGCAGCAGCAATCGCAATGCCTGTATCCGATATTTTTAACCCTGTTGAGTCAGCCAATAACGGTCTGAAAATCCAACACACTGCAGCAAGTACAAACACTATTGCCACGCCTTTTTCAGCACGCTGCATTACGCCAAGCTCTTTAAGCTGGGTTGAAAATAATGATTTAGTATCTTGGCTCGCATCTTGCGCGCACGGTGTATCCACTTTATAAGCAAACTTAGTTAACCATACCCAGCATAAAATAAGCATAACTGTTGCAAGCGGGACACCTACTTTCATCCACTGTGCAAAACCAATATCAATTTTATAGCTATCTGATAAGTACGCTGCCATTAATGCATTTGGCGGAGTACCAATCAACGTGGCAATACCACCAATGCTCGCGCCATACGCGATAGATAGTAATAATGCTTTGCCAAATTGGTCGTTATCAGGATTAGATTGCTTTACTAACATCGTGATCGACATAGCAATCGGTAGCATCATCACCGCAGTGGCTGTATTTGACAT
>NZ_JACDWU010000228.1:0-21874 GCF_016464045.1 Pseudoalteromonas sp. bablab_jr011
ATATATGTCAGTACCTTTGCTTTTCAGCAAGCTTGTGACGCATCATTACTGTGATATGAGATACATGATAATAAAATAAAGGCATCAATTTTGATGTTTATACATTAGCTCGTCTTGACTTCAAGGGAGCGTCCATATATTATATCATTTGTCTCACCGACAGCGTCTATTAAAATAGTCAGTGATGAACTATCGATTAGACCTGTTTCAGTGTCAGAGGCTTGGTTGCCTGCATCATCTGCCACCGAGGCTGTTACGGTATACTCACCTTCAGCAAGGCTTGTAGGCACATCTGCACTAAAGCCACCATTACTGTTGGTTACCGCTGTAAATGTTTGACTATTGCCGTTGGAGTCAGTGACCACGAGCGTGACTGTTGTTCCAGCATTAACACCTTGTACCGTACCTGTAATGGTCGGGGTGTTGTCGGCACTGCTCCCTAAGGGGTCAAGATCAATAATTGGCGCGGTTAAGTCGATATTACCCGTTGCGGTATCAAGCGCTTGATTACCAGCTTCGTCTGCCACTGAAGCAGTTACCGTGTATTCCCCCTCTGCTAGGCCGTTTGGTACATCCGCACTAAAGCCACCTGCGCTGTTGGTTAAGGCCGTGAACGTTTGGCTATTGCCATTAGAGTCAGTGACCACAAGCGTGACGGTTGTACCCGCATTAACGCCTTGCACCGTCCCCGTGATAGTCGGGGTGTTGTCTGCACTGCTTCCAAGGGAATCAAGAGCAATAATAGGAGCCGTTAAATCAATAACGCCTGTTGCTGTATCAAGTGCTTGATTACCCGCAGGGTCACTCACCGTGGCGGTGATTGTAAACTCACCTTCTGCTAAGACCTGATTTGCACCGACTTGCCACGTGTTGTCAGCATTTACAACCGCAGTTAAGACCTGTTGATTGCCATTGCTATCAACAAGCGTAATAGTGACTAAAGTGCCTGGCTCAACGCCCGAAACAACACCCGATATAACGGGTGTAACATCATTTGAATCCGTAAATTCCTCTATCGCAATGCTCGGAGCGGTTAAATCAATAACACCTGTTTCAGTATCTTCAGCACTATTACCCGCTTTGTCCTGTGTTTGTGCAACAACCGTAAATTCACCTTCTGCTAATTCATCAGTGACTGTAACTGACCAGCTACCATCGGCATTAGTAATTGTTGTGAATGTTTGTGTACTGCCTGCACTGTCTGTCACACTTACCGTGACTGTCGTTGCTGCATCAAGTCCTTGCGTCGTGCCTGATATTGTCGGCGTTGTGTCGTTACTATCAGCCATTGTATCAATGTTGATAATAGGCGCGGTCAAATCGATAGTACCTGTTGCAGTAGCGGTGCTGGTATTCCCGGCTTCATCACTGACACTTGCTGTGACAGTGTAATCGCCTTCGGCTAATTCGCTGGCAACATCGACCTGCCAGTTACCTTGCGCATCGGTTGTAGCTGTTAGTGTTTGCGTTACTCCATTGCTGTCTGTCACAAGCAATGAAATGGTAGTACCCGCGGGTACATCAAGTACTGACCCTGAAATTGTTGGCGTTGTGTCATTGGTATCATTAAGGGGATCAATGAAAATAGTTGGATCGGTTAAGTCAATTTCACCAATTTCACTGGCTGTGGCCGTGTTACCCACCTCATCCGTAACGGTTGCCGTGACGGTAAATTGGCCTTCGACCAGAGGAATGGTGGCCTCTACAGACCAATCACCATTTGCATCAGTAATAACCTGTATTGTTTCTGTCGCGCCATCACTGCCTATAAAGGTCACAGTGACCACTGCGCCTGGGGCAACATCTTGGGTCGAACCCGATACACTGGGGGTTGTGTCATTGGTATCAATAATAAAGTTAATACTGACTGTTAAGTCAACATTACCGATTGCAGTAGCTTGCGCTTCGTTACCTTGTGGGTCTAGCACGGTTGCTACAACCGTAAAATCCCCCTCAGGAAGAGGTTGAGTCATTTGAATAGACCAACTTCCGTCAGCTTGTGTAATTGCTAATAAATTAAATACGCTACCATCACTTGCTGTAACAGACAGCATGATAGTTGTGCCCGGCGCAACTCCCTCAGTTTGACCACTTAGTAATGGCGTGGTGTCGTTGCTATCTGCAATAGAATCGATCGTGATTGAAATAGGCGAAAACGCCACTGTCCCAGAAGTATTAGCCGTCGCAGAATTTCCTGCCGGATCTGATACTGTTGCAATCGCAGTAAAACCGCCTTCCGGTAATGCTGTGCTCGCCTCCACACTATAGCTGCCATCAGCTAACACAAACGCTGTAAGCGATTGCGATTGGCCATCACTACCCACAACTTGAATAGTCACTTGTGTGCCTTCTGGCACCCCCTCTACACGACCAACAAACACAGGCGTGGTGTCATTCGTATTGGCAATGGCAGTTAAGGTGATGTCTGGTGCCGTTAAGTCAATCACCCCTGTTGCGCTATCCTGTGCTTGGTTTCCTGCCAAGTCGCTGACAGTTGCAGTCACCTCAAACGACCCTTCAGCCAGTTCACTTGGAACATCGAGAGTCCAATTACCATTAGCATCGGTGAGGGCGGTTAAAGTCTGTACTTGGCCATTTATATCGGTTACCACAACCGTCACAACGCTACCTTCAACCACACCGACTACATTACCGGTTATGGTTGGCGTGGTGTCTTGCGTATCATCAATTGGGGTAATATTTATTATCGGGGCGGTTACATCAATAATACCAGTGGTGCTTGCTTGTGCTTCGTTACCCGCTGCGTCTAAAACAGTGGCTGTCACGGTAAACTCGCCTTCAACCAACGCAACTGGCACATCAATTGTCCAGCTACCGTCGTCAGCAACAATCGCTATCACGGTTTGAATAGCGCCATCAGCTGCAGTAATCACCACCGTGATCTCACTGCCAACAGTCACCCCACTCACATTGCCTGAAATCGTGGGGGTTGTGTCATTAGTTTCACCAATTGGGTCTATGTTTATCACCGGTGCCGTTAAATCAACGAGTCCATTTTCTGTATCGGTGCCTTCGTTACCTGCCGCATCTACAGCCGAAGCCAATACGGTATATAAACCTTCAGCAAGCGCTTCAGTGGTAATACTCCAATTACCTTGCTCATCAACTTGGGTGACAAATGTTTGTACTTGCCCTGCGCTGTCTGTCACCGTAATTGTGACATCATCACCTGCGCTAATGCCTGATACAGAGCCATTAATCACCACCGTTTGTGACGCAGAGTCGGGCAATTCATTAATGGTAACAACAGGCGCGATGGTATCGATATTCGCACCAATCGTGTCACTAACAGGGTCGCCATCTGGGTCAATAGCAACCACTTCAATCACAATAGGGCCGTCAGGCAGTGGATCCAAAGGTGGAGTCGTAAAGGTACCATCGGGTTGAACAACAACCGTAACCACTTGGTTATTACCATTCACATCGGTGACAGTCACAGTGACTGTTTCACCAACAAGATTTTCAGTGGTTCCTGTGATCACAGGTTGAGAGTTATTTATAACACCTGGGTCATCAATACTAACCGTTGCCGTTAAGGTGTCTGTTGGGACAACACCATCGGTTGTATCACGCGGCGAAAAAATACCACTGCTATCGCTATTAAAACTATCATCAAATGCGAGACTTGAAGGGTCAATGCCCTCTGCAATACGTGCTAATTCTACAAATGAAGTACCGCCACCTGAGGTCGCTCCCCCTGTACCACCAGCGGCAGTGGCTTCTAAGCTATCGAAAATATCGCCCCCGCCTTCAAGCGCATCTAAAAAGTCGCTTATGTCACCACCTTGTTGCGGGTCTGGGGTTGCTTGATTTGGTTGATTCAAGCTTGCAATGGCGTCGTCAATACTGTCATCAAACACCGTATTTTCAGAGCTATCTTTGACCTCTTTTGCGAGTAGGTCCGGCGTAATGGTGACCTTTTTATTAGCAGGAATAGATAAAGACTCACCTTGCACGTCAATTAACAATGTTGACTTATCCGCAGTGATAACGGTATCACCCACAGTGATAACATCACCCACACTCAGTGCTTTAATTGACCCATCGGCTTGAATAATACCGGCAGAGCCTTGTACATCAATAACTAATAATTGGTTCGCATCCATTTGCTATTCCTCAACATATTTAAATTGCACGCGTATAACGTAAATCTAGTAGAGAAACAGCACTTAGTTACTGGACTATGGTACAGGTTTTACATAAAGCTAATACTATAGAACTAAAGTGCGGGTACACGAAAAATGTGATCAAACACCCGCAAAATAATACAAAAGAAGTATTTGCAGTATCTAAATTTGTTGACTAAAACTAACTTAGCGTGAATTAAATTTAGTCGATAAAAGAGGATGATATGACTATTAGCGAAAAGTTCACTACCAAGAAACTCTCTGTATTTTTCACTTTATTATTTGCTGCAAACGGCAGCTTTTTTAATGCTAATGCAGAACAAGTTTCAGTGATGCCGCTAAATTATGTGGCAGATAAAGCAATTTCAACCAACCCTGAAGTGCAACAAGCTTGGCATGCATTTAAAGCATCTATGCATGGTATTGATGCGGCACGTTCTGGCTATTTACCCACAGTGGATGTGTCGGCCAGTGCTGGGTACGAAAAGCGCAATTACGGTATTGAAGAAGAATATAACCGTAACACTGCCGAATTAACGCTCGGGCAAATGCTTTACGATGGTTTCAGAACCTCAAATAACGTAAAACGTTTTGAACGAATCCAATTAATACGTTATTTCGAATTATTAGATCAAGCCGAAAAAACAGCACTCGCTGCAAGTATCGCTTATTTAGACGTACAAAAGTTTACCGAGCTTGTTGAACTTGCTGAAATTAACCTTAAAGAACATGAATCGGTTTATCAGCAGATTGAACAAAGTGTGGGAGCTGGCGTTGCGCGTGCTGCTGATCTTGAACAAATTAGTGGTCGTCTGTCATTAGCGCAGTCAAACGTGATGACAGAATATGAAAACTTGCATGATGTCAGTGCACGCTATTTGCGTATTATTGGCGAGCTTCCGACTCAAGGTACGGTAAAGGCAAAGTTGAGTGATGACGCAATCCCCATCACAATAAATCAAGCCCTTGATATCGCCTATAAAAACAGCCCAAATTTTTATGCATCGCTTTACAATATCGAAGCACAAAAAGCCAATGCAGACTCGCAAAAATCGGCCTTTCATCCGAATGTTGATTTATCAGCACGCTACGGCATGCAAGACCGAGACGAGTTAGGGTTAAACGAAACCCGCTCTGAGGCACGTGTTGGTATTGATGTGAGATACAACCTCTATAACGGCGGACTCGATAGCGCAAATCTAGACCAAGCCTATCAAGAAGTGAACGTTGCTAAATATCAACGCGATCAAACATGTATAGAAATAAGGCAGAACTTACAAATCGCCTACAACAGTGTACAAGTTCTACAAAGTAAAATACCTTCGCTCGCTAACCATAAAGAATCGTCGCAAAAAGTTAAATACGCCTACAAAGACCAATTCGATATTGGTCAGCGCACATTGCTCGATGTACTTGATGCAGAGAATGAATCATTTCAATCTAATCGCTCTTACACTGCAGCCCTTTACGATAGACAAGCAGCCATACTAACGATGCTGGCCGAAATGGGGAAATTACTTGAAACCCTCAATGTAAAATCAGATAAATTTCCTGCAATCAGTGAGCTAACCGACGATCCTATCGCACTCAGTGCTGACAGTATTTGTCCTAAATTTGATGTTGCAGCGACCCTGAGTCGACAAGCCTTTTTACAAAAAAAGAAGCAACAAGATAACGCGTATATGAGTGTTACAGCCATGCCGAGTTATCTCACCATTCCAACAACACCCGCAAGCACCTTCGTTGACGATGACAACGACGGCGTCGCTAACGAAAATGATGATTGCCCATCAACTCCTGCTTTTACGGAGGTCGATGAAAGAGGCTGTACAAAGTACCGTAGCAACACTAGCAATGTCGAAATAGGTATTCCCTTTCTCGCCGACTCTAGTGTTGTACGCCCTGAATATATGCAAGAAATTGCAAGACTGGCAGACTTCTTAAAAGAACACCCCAGTAAAAATGTCGAAATCCAAGGCCATGCTTCATTAGAAGGCCCTGCTCTTTACAATAAAAAACTGTCAGAAAAACGTGCTTTTTCGGTCGCTGAAATACTCATTCAACAATACGGTATCTCACCAACAAGAGTGAAGTCATTAGGCTATGGAATTGATCAGCCAAGAATAAATGAGATTTCTGTTCGCGCAAACGCAGCAAATCGTCGCATTGAAGCGGTAATAACCGAAAAAGGTAATCGCCCACCCGCCATGAAAGACGGCTGGTCTTAAACTTTAGGTTTATTAATAATGGACATTTTATGCAAGAGAACGATGTACTCGACCACGGCGGCAGTCTTGTAGACTGCCTAGAAATTTTATGCCGCTATCATGATCGAGAGTTTTCTCGTGAAACACTGCTTAGTGGGCTTCCCCTTGAGGATGGCTTATTAACGCCATCGGGTTTCTCGCGAGCAGCAAAACGTATTGGTTTTAAAACCAAGGTTGTGCGCAAAGCACTTTGCGACTTAAACGTTGCTTTGTTACCCGCCGTATTAATTTTGCAAGGGAATGAGGCTTGCGTCATTACAAAACTCGACACTCAAAATGATAAAGTCGAAGTGATCTACCCCGAGATGCCAGACTCTGCTGTGACATTAAGCCTTGAAGAGCTTTATAAAACCAGTACATCAATGATCATTTATGCACAACCCGAGTTTGCCTTTGATGCGCGCTCCCCCGTACTGCAAAAACTGTCGAAAGACGGCTGGTTTTGGGGTGTCATTAAAGAGTGTCGAAGCTTATACAAAGATGTCATTATTTCTGCCATTGCTTTGGGCATTCTTTCCATTGCAATGCCATTGTTTGTCATGAATGTTTATGACCGCGTTGTGCCTAACCATGCCACTGAAACGTTATGGGTGCTTGCCACAGGCGTACTAATTGCCCTTACCGCAGACTTTATTCTCAGACTCGTGCGCAGTTATTTTGTAGAGCTGGCAGCCAGTCGTATTGATGTCAAAGTGTCGGCAGTGATCATGGAACGCGTGTTGGGTATGAAGTTAAAAAACCGTCCTGCGTCAGCAGGCTCGTTTGCCAGTAATATTCAATCATTTGAGGCAGTGCGCAGCTTTTTTAGCTCCATTACTTTAATTGCCCTTGTCGATTTACCTTTCGTACTGCTTTACCTCACAGTCATCGCGATTATTGGCGTTGAATTAAGTTTACCTATTATCGTTGGGGCACTGCTATTAATGAGTTACGCGCTGGCTGCCCATCGAAAACTCGAGAGCCTCTCAGAACAAACCATGAAAGCAAGCTCTATGCGCAATGCTGTTTTGGTTGAAAGCTTAACAAACATTGAAGATGTCAAAAGCTTTCACAGTGAATGTAAAACCCAGTCAAACTGGGAAAAATCAACGATTTTTATAGCCCGAGTCAATGCCCAAAGTCGCTTAATATCATCTTCTATAGCCAATGCTGGCTCGTGGGTTCAGCAATGTGTTGGTGTGGTGATTATGTTAATAGGTGTACACCTAATTATCGAAGGTGATTTAACCCAAGGGGGGCTAATTGCCGCTTACTTATTGTCGTCACGTACTATGGCTCCTATTAGTCAATCTGCGGCTGTACTCGCGCAATTTCATCATGCCGCAATTGCAATGCACTCGTTAAATGAAATCATGGAAAAAGACGTTGAGCGCCCCACAGGCAAACATTGGTTAAGTCATCCAGTGTTGCTTGGCGACATAGAATTTAACGACGTACGCTTTAAATATACCGATGAAAGCAACGAAGCGCTCAGTGGGGTTAGCTTTAAAATAAAAGCCGGTGAAAAAGTAGCTATTTTAGGGCGCAATGGCTCAGGGAAAAGCACCATAGAAAAACTAATTTTAGGTTTGTATGAGCCAACGGCGGGCACTATTTCAATTGATAATAACGACATCCACCAAATAGACCCCGCAGAGCTTAGGCACAACATTGGGTATGTACCCCAAACCATTTCATTATTTTTTGGTTCGTTAAAAGACAACATCACCCTCAGTGCGTGGCACGCTAAAGATGAGCAAATACTTTCGGCATGCCAGCAAAGTCAGTTATTTGAACTTATAAACTCTCACCCCGATGGGTTCGACATGCAAGTTGGTGAGCAAGGCCGATTACTCTCTGGGGGTCAACGTCAGGCGGTTGGTATTGCCCGAGCACTGTTAAATAACCCGCCAATACTGTTGATGGATGAACCAACTTCGGCGCTTGATCACAACAGCGAAACTAAGATCATTAATAACATCAAACGCAGTTGCCAAGAAAAAACCTTAATCGTTGTAACTCACAGAACCTCGTTACTCGAACTGGTCGACCGTGTCATTGTGATCGATAACGGTAAAGTGGTTGCCGATGGTCCGAAATCTCAAGTGTTATCAGCGTTAAATCATCAAACAGTAGGAAAAGTATCATGAGCGATAATAACCTACCTATTGAACAGCGCTCGTTTGAGCGCTTAAACAAAGCACTTGAAAAACAAAAAACAAAACGCCCTTCGCTCTTTTCAAAGTTATTTTCAGGTTGGTTATCACCCCCAACCAGTCAAGACTGGGTAGTAGATGCTCAATGGGAAAAAATGCAGCAGCAACCTGCTAGCGCCAAAGTACTGCTTTATATTATTTGTTTCAGCCTGTTAGCCTTAATTATGTGGGCCGCATTTGCGCACCTCGACGAAGTAGCACGGGGCGAAGGACGCGTTATCCCGTCGCATAAACTACAGGTCGTGCAGTCTTATGATGGCGGCATGATTGAGCAAATCTATGTCAGAGAAGGCCAAATAGTTAACGAAGGCGATGTATTAATAAAGATAGATCCAACACGCTTTATTTCTTCATTTAGAGAAAACCAAGCAAAAATACTGTCGTTAACAGCAAAGGTAGAGCGCCTTAAAGCGTTAACCCAAAAAAGACCTCTCGCGTTTGATCCAGAAATTATAGAAAAAGCCCCTGAGGCAATCGCCCATGAACAAGCCATGTTTGAGAGCAGTAATCAAGAACTCGAACAGCAAGTTACTATACACAAGCGGCAATTAGAGCAACGCCGTCAAGATTATGCCGAAGCAAAAGCAGCACTTCAGCAACACACTAACTCGTTAAGTTTGGCCAATCGTGAGTTGTCTGTCACACGCCCATTATTACGCTCTGGTGCTGTTTCTGATATTGATATTATTCGCCTAGAGCGCCAAATAGTAGAGCACACAGGCGAAATAAACAGAACCAAAGCCGCCATAAACCGCACCATGTCAGCCATTAACGAAGCTAAAAACAAAGTGACCGAAGTTGAGCTTGCCATGATCAACCGCTGGAGCAACGAGTTATCAGAAGCTTTGCTTCGTCTTGATGCTGTAAAAGAAACCGAATCAGGGCTTGCCGACAAAGTAACACAAACCGAAATTCGCTCCCCCGTGAATGGCACGGTTCAACGTTTACTGGTTAATACCGTCGGGGGCATTTTACAACCGGGCAGTGATGCTCTTGAAATTATTCCACTTGATGATCAGCTCGTTGTCGAAGCAAAAATTTTACCGAAAGACATCGCTTTTTTACGTCCAGGCCAAACTGCGATGATCAAATTCAGTGCCTATGACTTTGCTATTTATGGCGGCTTAGAAGCCGAAGTAACACATATCAGTGCTGATACCGTCACCGATGAAAGAGATAATACGTTTTACATTGTGCAGTTAAAAACGAACCGCAATCATTTTTCAGAAAACCTGACCATTATTCCGGGCATGACCACTCAGGTAGATATAATAACCGGCAAAAAAACCGTACTAGAATACCTTTTCAAACCCATTTTACGTGCAACGTCTTTAGCGATGACCGAAAGGTAAGACGAGATAATTACAGCATTTTTACGGAGTATTCATGCGCCGCAGTATTTTTATTACACAAGATAAATTGCAATCGCCTCATTGGCAAAGTGCGTTTCCAGATTGTGCCGTTCATACCTCGTCACCCAAGCAATTAATTGCAGACACATTAATTTGGTTGTTAGCCGATGGACCTGAGTGGCCGTCTCTCGTTGAGAAGTACAGCGCACAACGCATACCCGTTATCGTGATGACCACACAACTTGATATAGCCCAACTGTGTCAAGCACTTCAACTTGGTGCACGTGGTTACATAGAGGCATTTGCGAGTAAGGTGATTATCGAGCAAGTAGCAGAAACCGTGTGTTCAGGCGGTATTTGGTTACCGGGGCAGTTACTGTCGAATCTGGTCGGTGTTTTGTCAAATCAACCTATTAGCTACCAACATCAATGCGATTTGAGCTGTTTAACTAAACGTGAAAAACAAGTTGTTGATCACGTTGTCACTGGCGCAACCAATAAACAGGTTGCGCAAACCTTACATATTACAGAGCGGACTGTAAAAGAGCACATGAGCTCTATTTTTAATAAATTAAAAGTACGCGATCGTATGCAATTAATGTTGGCCGTAAAAGGCCATTAACCGATACTTTCCTCAATTGCGACTAAGCCATCAAATCCTAAACTGTGCAGTATGGCTTGGTCACTCGGGTTTTTAACTCCCTCTGCAACCACTTTAATACCTAAAGAATGAGCTAAAGAGCATACGCCACGTAAGAACGTTTGGTTGTCTTCACTAAAACTAATATTGTGGCAATATACCGTGTCAATTTTAATCATCTCAAGGCCAAGTTCTTGTATTTTAGTGAGCTTAGTAAACTCAGCCCCCACTCTTTTCAGCGCAACTTTGGCGCCAATACAGTGTACTTGCGAACAAAAGCTTCTAAACAAACTAAACTCTTTCACTGCAAAACCCGCTCTTACCTCAAAACATAAGCGTTTAGCTAAATTCGGGTAAGCAGAAAGCCCTGTTAAAATAGAGGCCACTGCCATGTCATCTCGCAAAGTATCGGCGCTCAGCTCTATGGCAAGTATTGATTCATCCTCACTATCACCATATTCAAGGATCATCAGTTTCATTAAACTCCAATCAAGCCTTGCTAATAAGTGCAAGCGATGTGCCCATTGGTAGTAAAATCCAAAGCGGTATTTTTCACCGTTTAACAGTAAACTCAATGAAATTTGCTGCTGGAGTAACGAGCCACTAAAGCTGCTGACCGGGTATAAGGCAATTTCAAGTTGATTCTCTTTAAGTGCAGTTTCGATTGTTGTGCGCCATTGGTCGGCATCAATATGCTCTTGATGGACCGGCACATTGTCGTTAATGCATGCATTACATCCTGGCTGGGCAATAGCAATTTTTAATAGCTGATCAACGCGTGTTAGTAACTCTCCTCGAGTATCATCGGCTTTAATAAGGCTACAGCTATGAGACACCCCAAGCTCAACTTGAGCAAACTCTGCCACTAACTGTTTGTGTATATTTAGCACATTATCGCTGAGTGTTTTTAGCTCGCTGACATCACTAAATAACACTAAAAAATCGACATGCGACATACGTGCAATTTGGCTCTCACGAAAACTGTCTTCATTTGATTCTAAAAACACCACTAACGACTCTGAAAAACGGCGTAAAAATGACACCATTTCAACCCGTCCCACTTGGTCAGATAATGCATCAAGATTAATCACTCTAAACAGAAATAAAGCACCGTGTGCTTGTGAGTTTTGTAAAAAGGTATCGAGCGTTGCATTAAAATACTCACGATTAGCAAGCCCCGTTAAATCGTCGTGCTGACTTTTAAAGCGCATTTCTTCTAGGCGTCGGCGGTCTTCTTTGACTGTGCGACTAAAGCGAGATGATAATTGGTTCATTGACGTGACAAGCTTGGCAAATTCGTAGGTTCTTGGCACTTTTGATTTAATAAAGCGCTTTTCACCCAGCGCCACCGCTTGTTTCATTACATCGCTCAATGGGCTTAATATTTTTGATAAGAAATAAGCACCAGCAATACATGCAGACACCGCAACCGCTAAAAAGCTATAAAATAAATTTACGGCGCTCTGCCACAGTGCATCTTGCGTATATTCGCTGTGGCTTTCGACATATAACGTACCAAATTGTTGCCAGCCATCGCTAACTTGTGCGATGCCCGGCGCCACATTTAACGAATATAAATGACGAAACCAACGGGGTGCATTTAGGGTTAGCTCACCACGGTAAATGCGTTTTATTATGGTGTCGCCTTGGGGGTCTTTGAGCTCAATACGATGGTAGTACCCAGTATCAAAAGTAGCCGAAATAAGTAACTCTATTTCCACCGGATCTTTATTCATTTGACTCAGCATTAATGCCAACGAGTTAGCATTATCGACATTTTTCATTCTAAGCTCAGTGGTAAAGTATTCTTTTGCCGAGCTGGTACTAATCAGCAAACTACTTACAAAACCAATAATGATCACCGTTAAAATGGCAATCCACAATTCCTGTTTTAAGGTAATGGTTTTATTTCTTTTGCGTTTTAACACTTTAAATACGCTCACCATTTAACTCCTTCTTTACGCGTTTGCTCTAAAATATGACGCCAACGCGATAGTCTCGCGGTTGGATCTGCCACACTTTGCGTCGAATTATTTGCCCAAAGGCCTTTACTATTAAAACTAAAAACGGTACTAAGATCTGTGCGTTTGGCTGCAGGCAGCACCTTAACAATCAAACTGTCTAAAATAAGGGGTTGGGCATTAGGCTGAGTAAAATAACCGAGCACCATATGCGCTTGGGTTTGCCGAGTACCGGGGAGTTGGGCTTTAACATAAATAAGCCTAAGTTTGTCGTCACTGATACCCAGCGCACGTAAACTCACATACTTGGCAATCGCATAATCTTCACAATCCCCCAACCCTTTGCCCATGGTCTCGAGAGGGGTCGCCCAATAGTCGTTTTGCTTCCAAAGTTCTATATCAGTTTGATAACGAAGTGTGCGGGCAAAAAAGTCATTCACAACTAAAATTTGCTGCTGCTCGGGTAAGCCTGCAGCATGTTGCAGCATGCCCTGCCACTGTCTGGCGACAGTCACTCGGTTAGCACCATAACGCTGTTGCATTTGTTGGATAAAGGTTGAAAACTCAATCACCAAACGCTCAGCAAGCGCGACGCTTGTTAAGCATAAAACCAAAAAAAAGAGGATCGAAAAAAAGCGATAGCGCCAAGCAAAGCGGCATGCACTCACAATGCCTTTACTGAGCATAGGCCATGCCAAAGAACAGAACAGCTTGGTTTAAGTAACGTGTTATCACCAGTATGCTTTTATTAAAACCGACAGTCTTAAAAGCATAGCACCCAAGCTGCAACTATGAGAATTTAACGGTTAATAATAAGTCACTTTTTTTACTTCACGCGGCTTAATTTCACCAATATATAGGTCGTGAACGCGTTTCATATCTAGCTGTAATTCGGTTGCATACGTATCGCCTACAGCGTAGCTTTTGATCACCTGAGCGCCTTTGATCACCCCTTGCACTTGGCTTTGCAATTGATCGTTGTGTGCAACACTATTTTGCACCGTGGTGCCGGCGGAAATTTTTTGCCCATAAACTTGCTCAGCCAGCTCTCGGTAGGCTTCAAGCTTAGAGGCTTTAATTGCAAGCAGCGCTCGTTGCGATTCACTGCCGCCTGGCTGCGCACTAATAGGCGCGTAACCCACCGCTTTTAGTATTGGGTAGTCATCTGGTTCAATGTAAGTATACTCAACATGCTTATCAAAAATACTGCTACAGCCCGTTAATGCTGCGCAGGTAACAAGCCCAATAAATAGAAGTGCTCGCATAATTTGCTTCCGCTTAAAACTCATTTGTCACAAATATGCACGTTTAATGCCACTTCTGGTACATTCCTTGCTCGTTTAGGCTAATCAATAGTTATCGGTGCTAGGTGTCAGCATGAAACGTAAAATTATAGCCAGTTTACAAGGTATCGGATTAGCCTTCACAATTGTGTTTTCAAACAATAGCTTAGCTCAATGGTTTGAGTCTACAGGGCATGCCGTAGTGAAAAATGGCGACACGAGTCAGGCAAAATCAGCCGCCATTAAAGATGCGATCACCCAAGCATTGGTGTTTTCAGGAGCCCGTGTAACGTCTGTTCAAACCCTTGTTGACGGGGTTTTGACACAAGATCAGTTGAAGATCAGCAGTCATGGCGAGATCCAAAAAATAGAGTTAATCAGCGAAGACCGTCATAACGACACCTATGCCATTACACTTCGCTTAGATATATTCCCTCAAGCCGAAGAATGCCCTGCAAATCAATACACTAAGTTTATCGCGGTTACACAAAGCCAATTAGTAAATCGTGAACAGGCAAGAATGGGCCAAATTTTTGACGTTAATAAAGCGATCAGTGAGCAACTGTATGCCAGTTTAAGTAATACGCAAATGGCAGCCAAGCCAACAGCCTATTACAACGTGCCTCTTAGAGTTGATCACTTTTTTACCCAACAATACGATTACAGTAATGCCCTACTTGAAGAAATAACCAGTCGCAGTAATTCGCAATACGTGTTGCTTAGCCGTATTCGCGACCTGTCGGTTAATCAAAAGCTCAACAACGACTATGCATTTTGGCAGGACGACAGCTTTAAACGTGCTTACAAAGTCGATTATGTTTTATTTGATGGCACAACCTATGAAAAACTGTGGGAGAAAAGCTATCAAGCAGAAGGGGTCTGGCCGTACAAAAAAACCGATATCATCGATGTTTACAGCGATAGATTTTGGGCAACCGATTATGGCCGTGCAATCAGTGATGTAAACCAAACTCTGACCTACGACTTGCAAGCAGCCATGGCGTGTTTGCCCACTCAAGGCAAGATCTTACATATTGAAAACGACACGCTCATTATTAACTTGGGCAAAGCTCATGGCCTGCAACAAGGCCAAATTTTAAATATTGCGCATCACAACTACATTACAGATGCACAAGGAAATAAGCTGCCACACAAAATTACCACTTTAAACCAAGTGAAAGTAACACAGCTGTATCAGCAGTCAGCGGTTGCTACCAGTATCGATAAACAACCTTTGCCCGCGATTCAAATTAACGACATTATAGAACTAGCGGGCGCTGAGTAAGCGTTCGTGTAAGCCCTTATGAGCATTTAGCCATGCGGCTAATTGCTCTACCCCAGCGATATGTGGGTAATGTTTTCGAGTTGCAATCACAATTTGACGCTGCTGATTAGGCGCAATAGACACATAGTTAATACCCGCTCTAGGTGAACACGCCAATTTTGGCACAAAGGTCACGCCATCATCCATTGCCACCAGCGCAAGCAAGGTTTCTAAACTGTTTCCTTTATATTGATTAGACACTTCAACCCCTGCCGAAAAGCAAAACTGCTCAGCTTGCTCTTTAAAACAGTGCCCTTCATTAAGCATCAGTAACTCGCCGCCATTTAACTGTTTTAATGCAACCTCATTATGGCTTGCCAGCGCGTGCTGTTCAGATACCGCAAGTAAAAAGTCTTCTTTGTACAAAGCCGATTTGTGATAACTCTCTAAGTCTGGCACATCAGCGACAATCGCAATGTCTATTTCGCCCTTGTCGAGGGCGCTTAATATTTGTGCTGTTTGCATTTCTATAAACGAAAACTGCGTTTTAGCGAATGCATGCTTCATTGAGGTCAGCAAAGTAGGTAATAAATAAGGCGCTATGGTAGGAATAATACCCACATTAACTTTACCTTGAAGGGGGTCATGTGAACTCGCGGCCAGTTCTTTTAACACTTGAGTTTGCTCAAGTATTACAATAATTTGGTCAACTAGCCGCTGCCCTTGCGCTGTTATAGTAACGTGCTTGGTTGAGCGGTCAAAAATAGTCACGCCAAGCGCTTCTTCAAGCTTTTTTATTTGCCCACTTAACGTAGGCTGGCTGACATAACATGCATCGGCCGCTTTACGAAAGTGCTGAAATTGGGCAACGGCTTTAACATATTCAAAGTCTTTTAAATTCATATCCGTCTCAAAATGATTAAGCATTATTACTGATTGGTATTACCTATCGTATCAATACAAACAAACGATTGGAACTATTAAGAGCAAACCGTCACAATAGTACTCAACAAATCAAGAGGAATTAAAAACAATGTTAAACAATATCGAAGGTCAAAAAGTACCAAACGTTACATTTGCAACACGTGTAGGTGAGCAATGGCAGTCAATCACCACTGACGACATTTTTAAAGGTAAAACCGTGGTGTTATTTGCCTTACCAGGTGCGTTTACACCCACTTGCTCATCAACTCACTTGCCTCGCTATAACGAGCTTGCAGCCGTATTTAAGAAAAATGGGGTAGATGACATCGTATGTATTTCGGTAAACGATACATTTGTAATGAACGCATGGGCACAAAACCAAGAAGCACAAAATATTACCCTGCTTCCAGATGGTAATGGCGAATTTACTGACGGCATGGGTATGTTAGTAGATAAAAACGACTTAGGTTTTGGTAAACGTAGCTGGCGCTATTCAATGCTTGTTAAAGATGGCGTGATTGAAAAAATGTTTATTGAGCCACAAAAGCCAGGTGACCCATTTGAAGTCTCTGATGCTGATACCATGCTTGATTACATCAACCCAGCGCAAGTTAAACCAGAGCCTGTGAGCATTATTACTAAACCTAATTGCCCATTTTGTATAAAAGCAAAAGCATTGCTAGACAGCAAAGGCCTTGTGTACGAAGAAATTGTATTGGGGCAACATGCGTCACTTACTAGCTTAAAAGCCTTGTCTGGTCGTGAAACTGTACCACAAGTATTTATTGGTGGTCAGCACATTGGCGGCTCAGACGACTTAGAAAAACATTTTGCATAAGCAACGCAAAACTTCCTTTAAGGGCTACTTTGTAGCCCTTTTGTATTTACGCTATTTAATCGTTATAAACCGCGCTGAATAAACCTTAAATAAAACCTTTAACGATTCTGCCCATTAGAAATCGCGGCCTATTTACCTTACGAACTTTTCCCCTGCTATTTTTAGCGCCTTCATACCTAAACATTACTCATATTTATATTGGATATACCTACATTTTTATTACTTCTTTGTTACAAAAAGTACAAAAAAAATCTAAAATAGCCACCGCTTCACACAGTAAACACCGTCGACTCTAAATATGACTAAATGGAACACACAATGAACAAACTGATACTAGGACTCCTGCTCTCCTTGGTAGGATTCAGTAGCCAAGCTTACGCTGAAACAACAGCCGCTATTGACCTACTTAACCACCCCGTCGGCATTATCTGTGTCGCTATTTTTATTTTTGCCTATGTACTCGTTATTCTTGAAGAAAAAATCCATTTACGAAAATCAAAACCGGTTCTTGTCGCTGCCGGTATTATTTGGACCTTAATTGCGTGGCAATACAGCGCCCAAAACATGTCGGACTTAAGCACCAATGCATTTCGTCATGCGTTGCTTGAGTTCTCTGAGTTAATGCTCTTTTTACTGGTCGCGATGACGTACATTAACGCGCTTGAAGAGCGCCGCCTATTTGACGGCCTACGTAGCTGGTTAGTCGCACGCGGTTTTAGTTATAAACAATTATTTTGGATCAGTGGCGTACTCGCTTTTTGTATTTCGCCTGTGGCAGATAACTTAACCACCGCGTTGCTGCTATGTGCCGTGGTAATGAAAGTAGCAACCGATGATAACCGCTTTATTGCTATGTCGTGCGTTAATATTGTTATTGCTGCCAATGCGGGCGGTGCATTTAGCCCATTTGGTGACATAACCACACTTATGGTCTGGCAGGCTGATGTTGTTGCCTTTTCTGAGTTCTTCGTTTTATTTTTACCCGCGTTAGTCAGCTATATTATTCCTGCTTTAGTGATGTCTTTCTTTATTAACAATAAACACCCACAAACAGCCGATGAAGATGTGGAACTAAAACGCGGTGCTATCCGTATTTTATGCCTATTTTTACTTACCATTCTTACGGCTGTGGTACTTAAAACAGCGTTTGGTTTACCCCCTGTTGTAGGTATGATGATGGGGCTTGGTTACTTACAATTCTTTGGTTATTTCTTACGTGTAACCCTACCGGGTTCACTGGCAAGAAAACGTGCTATGGCAGAGCGTGAAGGTGATAAACAACGTTTAGAGCGCTTAGGAAATGTGGTGCCATTTGATGTATTTAGCCGCGTATCTCGCGCAGAATGGGATACCCTACTGTTCTTCTATGGCATTGTAATTTGTGTGGGTGGTTTAGGGTTTATCGGATACTTAAGCTTATTGTCTGATTTGCTTTATAACAACTGGTCAGCAACAGGTGCAAATATAATCTTAGGTTTAATGTCGGCTGTGGTAGATAACATTCCTGTGATGTTTGCAGTACTGCAAATGATGCCAGATATGTCTCATGGTCAATGGCTATTAATTACCCTCACCGCTGGCATTGGCGGCAGTCTATTGTCAATTGGTTCGGCTGCGGGTGTGGCTCTTATGGGGCAAGCGCGTGGTATATACACCTTTAATAGCCATTTAAAATGGACACCGGTTATTTTGCTCGGCTATTTTGCAGGGGTGGTCACACATTTATACCTTAATACAGGTTATTTTAACTAACTCAGAAATACGCCCTCGGTAAAGGCGCCGAGGGCTTACTTCTTTATTTGCCTTTTAAAAGCACGAGGCGACAGCCCGAACCAATTTTTAAAACTGCGACTAAAAACCGAGAATTCTGCATAACCAAGGTTCAATGCCAAGGTGGTCATCGACATATTACTCATTTCGAGGGTACGTAACGTAATTGATTTTCGTGTTTCATTTAACACTTCCCGAAAGCTTGTTCCGGCTTCTTTGAGCGATCGCTCTAACTTTTTAGGGTGCATACCAAGGTTTAAAGCCACGCTATCTTTATTGCATTCACCTGTCGGTAATAACATTGTAATGCTGTGCTTAACTAAATCGCTAATAGGTAGCACTACAAATGCACTGTTTAGTTGAAATTGCTGATTAATAATGTCGGTAATTAAATTATCTGGACGAATTGGTTTTTTCATCAAAATATGCGATGAAAACAATAAGGCATTATTTTGAGCCTGTGGCACAACTTCACATTGAAACATCTTACGGAGTATTTTTTGCTGTTCGTGGCTAATAGCCTGCTGTAAACAAATACACTGAAGCTCAAAATCAGCCCCCGCCATATCACGTAAAATACGGTAAATAAGCGCAATGCTTAATTGCACGACTAGTGTGCTGCGGCTTAACTCGTTTATCACTAAACTTATTTGCAACTCGCATTGTTTTGCCGTCAAATGTGTTAGCGCTAACTGCGCGCCTTGCACATGCATAAATGAATATTTACGTGCAATACTCAAGGCTGTCGCAATATTTTCTTGCTGCGCCATATGTGCGCCAATTAATCCTAACGCGCGGATCCCTTGGCGTAATCCCAACTTAAAACCAAATAAAGGGTCGGCCAGCTGCAGTGCCGTTAGCTCTAATAAGTGCGATACTTTTTCGTATACAATCATGTTATCAGCGTCACGCAAGTGGCTAGGTAAAAAACCCGCTTGTTTTAATAAGCTAATAGGGTTTGCACCCAGCTCATTCACCAACTCTTGATACCCAGCTAACGAACCTGCACGTACACAATAGTCCATGTTAATGCTCTTATTGCTTTGTTATGTCGCAATTTATCATGTTTTTGTCGTAAAAAGTCAAGATATACCCTGCCAGTTTACTTAGTGTAGATAGCACACAAGGTGAAAACCTTTCCCGTTCAATTGAGGATACACATATGAGCCAAATGAATTCGGTCGCTATGCAAAATGGCCAACTACATGTAAAACAAATAGCCATTCCAACACCTGGGCCTGGACAAGTACTTGTAAAAAGTCTTGCGTGTGGAATTTGCGGATCAGACATTCATATTACTCGCCATACGAGCGATGTATTTGATATTTATAAGAACCTTGGCATCATGGATAAAAGCGCAGGGAACGATCAAGAAGTATTACTCGGCCACGAATATGCCGCTGAAATTGTTAGCTATGGTCCAGATACAAAAGGCGAGCTTGCTGCGGGCACACGCGTAACATCGGTGCCTATTTTAATGTCGGCAGGCGGTGCTGGAGTTGGAGTAACACCCGGTATATATGGTGCTTATTCAGAGTACTTTATTGTTGATGAAGCGCTATTATTACCTATTCCTGATGGCGTGCCGTCAGAAGCCGCCGCCATTACCGAGCCTCTTGCTGTGGGCTTGCATGCCGTTAATCGCGCAAACATGAATAAAGATGATGTCGCCGTTGTCGTAGGTTGCGGACCTATTGGTCTTGCCGCTATTGCCGCTCTAAAACTGCAAGGCGTAAAACATATTGTTGCCTCTGACCCGCAAGAGAGTAAAAAACAAATCGCCCTTGAGTTTGGTGCAACACACTACGTAAACCCCATGACCGATGACGAAGTCACAACAGCGGCCACACTCGCAGGCGATCACAAGGTAGTAATTTTTGAATGTGCAGGTGTAAGCCGCCTACTAAACGACTATATTTTGCGTGCGCCAGCCAAAGCAAAAATTATTGTAACAGGCATTCATACCGCACCACTCGAAGTGAACTTTGCGTATGCAACCGTAAAAGAGCTCGACCTTATTTTCTCTTATTACTATCAACCTGAAGAGTTCGCGCAATCACTTGAGAATATCGCCTCAGGCAAAATAGCGTGGCAAAAAATGCGCACCGGCAAAGTCGGCATCGACGGTGTACAAGGCGCATTCGACACCTTATTTAAACCAAACGACCACATTAAAATTATCATCGAACCATGGCGCACAGGTGCATTAGAAAAGGTAACAGATTAGTCATCACAATGACTAAAACGGGGGTTATTCGGGTTGATATGCAACTTGGTAGCCCCTAAAACCAGCAAACAGATATTCTAAAAAACCGATAAGTAAAAACCTTATTACCCGCTTTTACCCATGGCAGTTAGAAAAACCTAACTCAATCACTTTAGCTACCAAGTCATATTCAAATCATTGTTTTGATGCTTTTCAGAAGACCTAAAGCTATAAAACGAGCTATAGGTAGTTCAAACCCCAAACTCAACTTCAATAATAACCTTTAGCTACCCACTTGCCAGAATGGCAAGAAAGCTCTTACTTGGAGTTCTGTAAATAACTGTACTAATTAATTATAATTTATGTAGTAAAACAAGTTTAAAACATTGAGCCTAATTGACTTAATGTGTTTCATGTGCAAAAAATCATAAAAGTTACTAATAAAGGAAAGAGTTAATGCATGATTATAAGTTTCACACATTAAGCCCTAGAGATTTTGAATATCTCTCAAATGATTTAGTAGGCGCCAAGCTAAAGGTGGATGTGAGAAGCTTTGCGACAGGAAGAGATAAAGGAATTGATGGTTGGCTTATTGATAAAAATCAATTAACTGTAGTTCAGTCTAAGCACTGGGAAAACACTAAAAACTCAGTATTGATCTCTAGACTAAGAAATGATGAACTACCAAAAATAAAAAAGCTAAAACCTAAGCGTTATATCTTATCTGTTTCAAATGATTTAACGGTTGATCAAGTAAAACAACTAATAAATGATTTTAAACCATATTTGAAAGAGGATGATTTACTTGATAGGGGCAAGATAAACAAATTAATTTCTGAAAACCCTTCCATAGAAGCAAACCACTATAAACTTTGGTTTAGTAGTGGCCTTGTTGATCAAATGCAGCTCTCTAATAAACTCACTTAACTTACTGATATTTAGGCAGACCAAGGGTGTTGATCTTATTTAGCGCCTTCACTTTGATCATCGCTTCAACCAGTTGGCGATTGTAATCACGCGCATTTA
>NZ_JACDWU010000229.1:0-7222 GCF_016464045.1 Pseudoalteromonas sp. bablab_jr011
ATAGTGGACGTGGAGGCAATCGTAAGACTAGCCGAGTCAAAAGCTCGACTAGCGGTGTCCAACGAAGCGTCAAAAAAGAAAGGTTAGTAGCTTAGGCTATTATCTTGGAAGCTCGATGCCTTTAGGCGCGAGTAGTTCACAGACGTACAATAGGCCATTTTATCACTTTTGATGAACGGGAATAGGATGTGCCCGGGATAGAACCGATTGTTGCAAAGTACTGCGCTTAAAGCTGAACAATTGGAAAAATGATCCATTACTCAATACCTAGTTATGAGCGTAGGGTTTTTATTTTTTTTAATGGTGCTCATGCTTGGCTTCAATCTCATGAGTATAAATTAGACACCCCTTTTATACTTGTTAAGTTTAAGCTGTTTAAAAAAGTAAAAAGTAAAAAGTAAAAAGTAAAAAGTAAAAAGTAAAAAGTAAAAAGTAAAAAGTTTAGGTTTTAGTTCAAAGTTTGATCAAGATCATAAAATTATTTTTACAAAGTGGCTAATATTGTAGGTGCTAAAGAAGGAATGATAATGTTTGGACTTTTCAAGTGGTTTAAAATAGTGGTAATTACTCTGTTGCTTACGCAGCATGGCTTTGCTATTGCTAAACCAATGAATTGTGAAGAGCATCATAATGGCTCATCCGACACGCATATTATACAACCAAGCAAAAATATGCATCATCAATCAATGATTGACAATAGTCACTATCACACTGAAAATTCGCAAGATTCTAAAAACCGTCATGGTGATGAAGACTGTGAAAAATGTAAAGCTGGTGATTGTGTTTGTTGTGAAGGCGGTTTTTGTACAAGCTTTCATTTAAATGCCTATCTTGTGGAAGCGCAAGACGAAGGTATTTGCAATATTCATTCTGAGCTAATTCTACAGCGTACACCCCTACCAAAATCTGGTATCCATCTCTTACTTTATCGTCCACCAATTATTGGCTAATCACGGGAACAGTGCGTCTTTTTTTCGCCACTCCCATCAAAATAGAATGATTTTTTCATTGGTTTAAATAACCAATTGTTTTGAACGATTAGTACGATATTTGGAAAGGCATTATGAAAATGCTCAAACTATTGCTATTTACAGTACTTAATGCTGTCGATTTTGACCGAGATTTCTCTTTTACCAAAAAATTAGTTTTTAGCTTTTGCATTATTAATCACGAATAATCACTTGACCTGTGTCTTAGACACAGGTCTAAGCTGTAGGTGAGATTACAAACTTAGGTGAAGAACTAAGGAGTGAACATGAAAGTTGCAGAGCTGGCAAAAAGCCTTGGAACGACTGCTGATACGGTGCGCTATTACACCAGATTAGGATTGTTAAAACCAGCTAAGTCAGTGAACGGCTACAAGTCATACTCGAATAAAGAAGTATCGAGACTTAAATTCATTTTAAGTGCCAGAAACCTTGGTTTTTCCGTTGCAGATATCAAGGAAATTATTAATGAATCTGAAGATGGTAAAAGTGCGTGCCCATTAGTCAGAAGCCTGATCAAAGAGCGGCTTGAAGAAACAGAAAAGCAGTTTCAAGCAATGTTGGCACTTCGAGGAAAAATGTCTTCTGCGCTTTCTCAATGGGAAGAAATGGAAGACAAAGCACCGACTGCAAACATGGTTTGTCATCTCATCGAAAACTTTGAGCAAATTAAAAAAGCATAGGAGGAAAAAGGGTGGCTACTAACACAAATATAAAAACTGAATCAGGCTGTTGCTGTAAGGCAAAAGCTCAATCCTCTTCGTGTAAAAGTAAGGAGAATACGTTGGAGAAAGTATCACATAACCAACAGCTTATCATTGAAGGCGCTGGGTGTGCTAGCTGTGTAGGCAAAATTGAAGGGGCGTTGAAGGCAACTCTTGGAGTCGTCAGTGCGGAAATGAATTTTGCTGATAGGACAGTAACAGTTTATGGGACAGCTAAAACAGAAGAATTGATCAAAGCTGTTGAGTCAGTGGGGTATAACGCGAAGCCAATTGATGATAGCTCAGCAACAGATGCGCTTGATGAGAAAGAGGCGGCGGATTGGGCATATTACAAAAAGCTAATGCGCGATACGTTTATTGCCCTTTCACTCGGCGTTCCTTTGATGATCTACAGCATTGTGGTTGGAGAAATGACGGTTGAAACAAACCTTGAACGCATGTCTTGGCTGGTTGTAGGCATTTTAACTTTTGGTGTTATGTATTTTTCAGGTAAGCATTTTTATGTTGGCGCTTGGAAAAGCTTTAAAAACCACTCCGCTAATATGGACACTTTAATAGCTTTAGGAACAGGTACAGCTTGGGTGTATTCGATGGTTGTCGTGTTTGCACCTGACGCCGTTCCATTAATGGCACGGCATGTTTATTTTGAAGCTACCGCCATGATCATTGGCTTAATTGATTTAGGTCTGGCATTAGAAATAAAAGCCAGAGGTAAAACCTCTGAGGCCATTAAGCGTCTTATCGGCTTGCAGGCCAAAACGGCAACCGTAGTTCGTGATAGCAAAGAAGTTCAGATTGGTATTGAGCAGGTTTTACTTAACGATATTGTAAAGGTAAAACCGGGCGAAAAAATTCCCGTCGATGGTGTGGTATTGGAAGGGCACACCTCTATTGATGAGTCCATGCTGACAGGCGAGCCTATGCCTGTTGAAAAAGCCGAAGAAGATGAGGTTGTCGCTGGTACTTTGAACAAATCAGGCATGATTATGTTTAAAGCCACACGTGTTGGAAAAGACACGGCGCTTGCGCAAATCATCAATATGGTGAAACGAGCACAAAATTCTAAACCGCCGATTGGCCGCTTGGCTGATGTTATTTCAGCTTTTTTCGTTCCTGTTGTCATGATCATCTCTGTGTTAAGTGCGCTAGCATGGCTTAACTTTGGACCTGAGCCAGCAATTGCTTTTGCCATCGTATCAGCAACTACTGTACTCATTATTGCCTGCCCATGTGCTTTGGGCTTGGCAACGCCCATGTCTGTCATGGTCGGAGTAGGAAAGGCCGCAGAAGCAGGCGTGCTAATTCGAAACGGTGAGGCACTGCAAACCGCCTCTAAAATCACTGCCATGATTTTAGATAAAACGGGCACTATTACTGAAGGGGCACCTAAGGTAACCGATATTGTTTTAGCAAAAGCTACGGACGAAAAAGACGTACTACAGCTTGCTGCAAGTTTAGAGAGCGGCTCAGAGCACCCTTTAGCGCAAGCGATTGTTGAAAGTGCGTTAGATAAGGATATTGAGTTACTAAAAATTGAAGCGTTTAACGCCATTACGGGTTTTGGTGTAGAAGCAAACTGCAACAATAAAGCTCTGCTTTTCGGAAACGATAAACTAATGAAGTTAAAAGGCATAGACCTCACAGGCTTTGTTGAACAAGCGCAGTCTTTAGCCAAAGAAGCCAAAACACCTATGTACTTTGCTGTAGATGGTGAACTTGCAGCAATCATTGCTGTTGCAGATCCTATCAAGTCAGACTCAATCTCTGCTATCAAACGACTTCAGGCTAATGGTATACGCGTCATCATGTTAACGGGTGATAACAAGGAAACCGCTGCTGCTGTTGCCAAAAAAGCGGGTATTAGTGAGTTTCTTGCTGAAGTGCTGCCAGAAGATAAAGCCAACAAGGTGAAAGAGCTACAAGAAGGCGGCGAAATTGTTGGTATGACAGGAGATGGCATCAACGATGCTCCTGCGCTAGCGTTAGCCGATGTTGGCTTCGCCATAGGCACAGGGACTGATGTAGCTATCGAAAGTGCTGACATTACCCTAATGCGTGGTTCACTTCATGGCCTAGCTGATGCCATAGCGGTAAGCAAAGCTACTTTACGAAATATAAAACAAAACTTGTTTGGCGCGTTTGTCTATAACGTAGCCGGGATTCCTTTTGCTGCGGGGGTTCTATATCCCTTCTTTGGCATTCTGCTTAGCCCTGTAATTGCAGGTGCTGCAATGGCGTTTTCGTCATTGACTGTCGTGTCAAATGCAAATCGACTTCGCTTGTTTAAAGCAAAAGAGAATTAAGGAGAAACACGATGATGTTAATTAACTTATTAGGCTTAGTGTTAATCGCACTGATTGTTTGGTGGTTTTGGCTATACAAACCCAATAAAACAATTGTTCAAGGTAATGAAGTACTCATTGAAGTGAGGGATGGCGTGTATTCACCATCCTCAATCCAAGTGTCTGCTAGTCAACCTGTCACTCTGAAGTTTATGCGCAAAGATCAATCACCCTGCGCTGAAACAATGCTTATTCCATCATTGGAGATAAGCGAGCAGCTTAAATTAAATGAAATTACTCAAATTACCTTATTGAACTTATCACCGGGAGAGCATGAGTTTCATTGTCAGATGCAAATGTATCGCGGTGTCTTAAAGGTTGTTTAGGAGGGTTTATGAACATGAAAAAAGTGACCGCCATTTTCGATGAAATGGTGTTAACACGAGTAGAAGAGGCACTACTTTCACATGGCTATAAAGGCTTTACCATTCATAAAGCAACGGGCAGAGGTGCATATGCTGATACTTACAACAGAAATCACTAATCAGCACATATAGTTATGACAATTTATGTTGCTTTTGATGATGCAGAACATGTTGCTAAAGTTTTGCTTGATGCAGCGTATACCAACGTTGAAGGAGAAGGACTAGTTAGTATCTCCCCTGTGGATAATCTCTTCTGGATAAATTCTAAGTCTGAAGCTTCAGCGGAAGATTTAAGGTCAATAGGAGGCCAATATGAAAAATGAGCACCCTAAATTTTGGTCAACACCCACGGGTTGGGCTGCATTGGTGCTTATTGCCGCAGCCACCTATTTTTTAATCTTTGAACATGGACAGCATGTACTGCAATTTCTTCCTTATTTGATTTTATTGCTATGCCCGTTGATGCACGTATTTATGCATGGCAGTCATGGCAAACATGGCCACGATCATTCACATGCGCCTGATGAGAAAAAGGAAGAGAGCTTTCAAGAACTCACGGATAAAAATGCTGCCTATCGTGACGGCTACATACAAGGTTTAGAAGAAGGACGTAAGGAATCACATAAAAAGGAGAACAGTGATGAATGAGACATATGATTATGGCTTATGGTCAATGGTGATACTGAACTCAGCAATTTTTATCTTTTTTGCCTTTAGTTTTGTCAAACCAAAAACATCTACTGATTGGCGAAGCCTTGGAGCGTTCTCCGCCTTTATTGTTGCCCTATTTACTGAAATGTATGGCTTTCCTTTAACTATCTATTTTCTGTCGGGGTGGCTGACGGAGACCTATCCAGAAGTAAATTTCTTTGCGCATGAGAATGGGCATTTATTACATACTTTCTTTGGATTTCAAGGTGATGCCCATTGGGACCCATTTCATATAGTGAGTATGGTGTTTATTGTTGCAGGTTTCTTTATGTTGTCTTCAGCATGGAATGTATTGCATCACGCGCAAAAGCATCATCAATTGGCTACAACTGGATGGTATGCAAGGTGTCGCCACCCACAGTATGTAGCTTTCATTCTAATCATGTTCGGCTTTTTATTGCAGTGGCCGACAATCCCAACACTTGCGATGTTTCCGATCTTAGTCGTTGTTTACGTCAAGCTAGCGAAACGCGAAGAAGCACAAGCGATTGCTGAGTTTGGTTCGGAGTACCACAGGTATATGGAATCGACACCAAGTTGGATCCCAAATTTTAATAAAAGTGTAGAAGGTAAAAATCATGAAAACGTTAACTAAATCAATTTTATTTATTAGTTCACTACTGATAACCACTAGCTCATTTGCCCAAAACAATGAGCATAAACATGAAGGTGCGAACAAAGCTGATATGCATCAAGGCATGGCAATACCACATGAGAACATGGGAGAAATGCACAAAAAGATGATGGAAATGAAAAAGGAAGTCCATGCCATTAAAACTGAAAAAGATCCTGAAAAGCAACAGCAGATGATGGTTGAACATCACCGTTCAATGATGAAGATGATGCAATCCATGCACAAAAACATGGAAGAAATGCCAATGCATCAACAAATCAAGATGGCTGAACATCATTTAGAAATGATGGGGAACATGATGCCGCAGATGAACCGCAAAATGGAAGAAATGAAAGATAGCAATCAACAGCATTCACACAAACATTAGGAGAAAAATTATGAGCGATTTAGATCATAGAGTTGGCGTTAGAGAGCAAAATTTAGTTGTTCGAAATCTAAAGCTTAGCAATGTCACAGAAGAAAGCTGTGACGAGTTAGTAAAAGAAATAGATCAGCTTTTTGGTATAGATGAAGTTAGTTACAACATCAAAGAAGGTGAAATACACCTTGCCTATGATGCCGCAAACGTAAGCCTTGATGGGATTGAGGAGGTAATCCGTAAGTATGGCGCAGATGTTCATAATGATTGGTGGACACATACTAAAGAAAGTTACTATAAATTTGTTGATCAGAACATCAAAGATAACTCTGTTCATAAGCCTTGGAGTTGTCATCAAGCACCTTCGGGGGCTGGCCGGAAAAACAAATGAATTCATAAAAAAGTGTATAGATAATTAGTTAGTCAAATGAGGTAACAGTGATGAAAACACCCTATATAAAAGCTCTTTTATTGCTTACATTCGGTTTATATTTAGTGGGTTGTTCCAATACCACTTTTTATCATAAATACATGATGAGAGGTCAGGTAGTAGAAAGTTCTGATAATCGAACTCTAATCTGTATTGGTGCTAAGCATGGCGCAGAGGTTGGGCAAAAATACAGTGTTATTAGATTCCATGAAAGAATAGTATTGAGTGAAGGTGAAGATCCCTACACTATCGAAAAGGTAGGAACGGTACAAATTACTAAAATTGTGAATGATCATTTCGCAACTGTAAAGCTAGTGTCTGGTGACATTGCAGCGAAAGATATGGTGGAACTTGAAAACTAATAAAGTGGTGGCGAAAGCCACCACAAGAGCATAACAATAAAACTTAATGAAAAAACTTTAGTGTTATTTTGTACAACCTTTGAGATTGTTTGCTCAGTTCTGGTTATCTTGATGCCAGTACGACAGAAAAAATGTTACATATGAATTAGAAAGGTATGGGCTGGCATCCTAAATAGCTGTTCCAAATAGTAGATCACCCGAGGAAGGGAACTCAATGCGGTTTGCGCGATCAGATCAGTCGCCAAACATAACCAATCAACAACCGCATTGAGTATGAACAAAATAGCATTTTTATACGGCGCAGAAACC
>NZ_JACDWU010000230.1:0-237 GCF_016464045.1 Pseudoalteromonas sp. bablab_jr011
AACGCTTTAATCCAGCTAAATTCCTCGAATGGCTTAATTTCCTTGAGGAGAGAAGCCATATCTTTGTAAAACAGGAATGTTTTATCGTATTCATAACGACGCATATTTTCAGACAACAACAGATTCCAAATGCCACGCGCTGTCGCACCAAACTCAATGAGCTTAACTTCTTGTTCTGGCCTAGGGTTTAGCCTGTAGTTGTATCTGAGCGTCTTTTTCATATACTGTATAGACTAC
>NZ_JACDWU010000231.1:0-536 GCF_016464045.1 Pseudoalteromonas sp. bablab_jr011
AATAACCACGATAGGCTATTTCAGTTTTGACTTGTTCAATGAGTGTATTCATGACTTACCTCCAAGTTATGGGATAACCCCAAGGTAAGTGTGGCTCAAATTATAAGAATAGGATCTCCGCGTAGCGGCTTAGTTCAACATTTTAGTATTTATGCGACACGCAGTTTGTGTTGCATAATCGCTTGTTGGACTGAGCCGCTACCTACTCGGTGTGTCAGAGTTGGTGTTGTTTATGCTATGGGAATTTGCTTTTTCTGGCCTAAGCGATATCAAGCCAACGTTACTGGCGAGCCTATCGTATCTAAGCTATCCCTGCTTTACTCAGCGTTTATTATGCTTCCATTACACCTAAATTTGCCTTAAGAAGCAATTATATTTTTACGCACGCAGAGGTCGTTAGCCTGAGCAATTAAGCAGGTTAACTCATTGATTTTAAGCAGCAAGCAAGGCTGCTAACTCGTTCGCACTATTTCATTTGTCGGCGTATCTGAATTCATCACACCAATAAATCGTAAAATACCCACCTTGCATGACTG
>NZ_JACDWU010000232.1:0-415 GCF_016464045.1 Pseudoalteromonas sp. bablab_jr011
AGTAATCGTATGCGTTTTCGTGCGTTTGGTTCTTTTCGCGAAAGCGCTAAAAGCTGTTCAGCTATGTTTTGGTTCAATGTTATTAACCGGTGATTTTATATAGCCTATATTAGATCAGATATTTAAGCGGAATGGTATTAGTTTAGCGTAAAGTGAGTGATTCAATAAACCCCTTCATTTTTGTCATCATGATTAAACAACATGGGAATCGTTATTAAACATCTGATTACAAAGCGTGGGAACGGCTTTAGCCGTGAATGTCAGGGGTGTTGTATGAAGGGCATATCAGACACTTTCGGCACTAAAGTGCCTTATATGGACTCCTCCTATTGCACAATACCCTTCGTTAATTTTGTTAGACTGCGTACTTATATGCGGGCTCATAATGAGGAGCTACCTCGGCCCTATGATGTAT
>NZ_JACDWU010000233.1:0-7497 GCF_016464045.1 Pseudoalteromonas sp. bablab_jr011
GAGTTAAACCCAATAGAGCAAGTATGGAGCTGGATACGACAACACTGTTTATCCAATAGAGTGTTTTCGGGTTATGACGAAATTGTTGATGAAGTTTCAAAAGCATGGAATCACTTTATTTCAATACCGGAGCGAGTGATTAAGATGTGTAATCGGGAATGGATAAAGTTGATTTAATCTTTATGCGGAATGGTATAAGCAGAAAGTTTTCAGAGTTCAGAGACAAGCTTGGGATTCAATCCGATATAGCAAAGCCTAAACGTTCTGGATTTCATGACATAAGAGCACTAGCGATTCATTTATTAGATAGTAAAGGAATAGAATCAAAAATTCGTGCAGCACATGCTGATGATAAATCAAATAGGCTATATAAAGAAGGGCATTCAATATGGAATATAGCGGAAGATGTCGTGATCGATTGGCGAAGTTAATGTTTAATAAAAAGCGATTCAAAAACAAAAAATCCGCACTAGAATGCGGATTTTTTTATTCGATGTTTTTAGAAAATTAAGAACTAAAAATGAAAGAATGCCTACAAATTTAATTCTAAATTTTAGAAAAGTTTTGGAATCATTTTAGAAAGTTTTGAAAATAAAGCTTTCGAGTGAAATTAGTCTGTAAAGCTCATTTCATAAAGTTTTATACTATAGAAACTTGGTGCGGATGGGGGGACTTGAACCCCCACGGCCGAAGCCACCACCCCCTCAAGATGGCGTGTCTACCAATTCCACCACATCCGCATACAATTCTGTATGATGTTAAGCTGTTTGATTTACTGAGGAGATAAATCGCTTAACATTAATTAGCAACGCTAATTAATTTGGTACGTCAGAGCTTTTCTCTTCTGTCACTGGCACATCAGTTTGTGCTGGAGTAACAGTTTCAACAGCTGGCGCAGCCTCTAGGTTTTCCCACTCATCCGTCTTTTTAATTTGACCGGCAGTTAGGTTACCTAAAACAATACTTAACACGAAGAAAATCGTTGCAAGAATTGTTGTTGTTTTTGTCATGAAGTTGCCTGCACCTGATGAACCAAACACTGTAGCAGACGCACCTGCTCCAAATGATGAACCCATATCAGCGCCTTTACCTTGCTGGATTAAAACCATACCAACAAGCGCTAAAGCAACAATTAAATAAACTACTAATAAAATTTCGTACATCTTATACGGTCCCTTTTGCACTTTCACAAATAGCAGTAAATGATTCTGCTTTTAGACTTGCGCCGCCTATTAGGCCGCCATCTATATCTGGTTGTGCAAATAATAATTCGCTATTTTTTTCATTCACGCTACCACCATATAAGATGGTTAGCTGTTCAGCTAAATCACTATCCGCAGAAGCAATTTTCTCACGGATAAATTTATGTACAGCTTGCGCTTGCTCAGGAGAAGCAGTCTTACCTGTGCCAATGGCCCAAACGGGCTCGTATGCTACCACAGAATTCTTCAGTGCTGCTACACCTAATTTGTTAATTACAGCATCAATTTGTGCTGCAACCACTAATTCGGTTTCATTCGCTTCACGTTGTTCTTCGCTTTCGCCAACACATAAGATAGGTGTTAAACCAACGTGTTGAGCGCGAGCAAATTTATCCGCAACCACCGCATCAGATTCACCATAAATACTGCGACGCTCTGAATGCCCTACTAAGGTATACGTTGCACCTAAGTCTTTAATCAGCTGAGCATCTACTTCACCCGTAAACGCACCCGCTTGGTTTTCTGAGACCGTTTGCGAACCGACAACAACATTTTGTTGTTGCAGCGAACTTATCAACGGGAATGGTGGAAACACCACAATATCAAGTTCATCAGACTGAACATTTTTGATAGCGTTTGCTAATTGTTCAACAAGTTCTAACGAACCGTTCATTTTCCAATTGCCTGCTACCATTGGCTTACGTGTTGCCATATTTCCACTCCACATTAGAAAGCGGGCAAGATACTAACTCGACTTGCCCAAAGTTACAAGAGGTTATTGTTATCCCTCGGTTTGTTTGCTCACAGATTCGACAATTTCAGCAATTTTTTGTGCGCTGTCTAGTACTGTTTTCTCTTGATCAGCCTCTACCATTACGCGAACAACGGGTTCTGTCCCCGATTTGCGAAGTAGAACACGCCCTGTATCACCTAATTTTTCTTCGATTTGTGCCACAATATCGATAACAGCTTGTGCTTGCGTTGGATCCGTACCTTGAGGGTAACGAACATTGATCATTTTCATCGGGTATTTTGTAAAGCCAGCACCTAAGTCTTGCAGTGTTTTATTCTGTGCAACCATGGCAGCTAACACCTGCAAACTCGAAATAATACCGTCACCAGTACTAATTAAATCAAGATTCAATACATGGCCTGAGCTTTCGCCTCCGATTTTCCATCCTTTTTCTTGCAAAAGCTCCATGACATAACGATCGCCAACTTTACTGCGGGCAAAATCAATACCACGCGCTTTTAATGCATTTTCAAGCCCCATGTTCGACATGACCGTGCCTACAACACCCCCACCCAACATATCGTCGTTTGCAGCTTGGCATGCAATAATATAAACAATGTCATCACCATCGAAGACACGTCCGTTGTGGTCAACCATCATCACACGGTCACCGTCACCGTCGTACGCAATACCAACATCGGCATCATGCTCAAGTACTTTGCGCTTGAGTGTTTCAACGTGAGTTGCACCGCATTCAAGGTTAATGTTGACACCATTTGGTTCACACGCATGACAAATGACTTCTGCACCAAGCTCACGCATAACAGACGGGGCTATATGATAAGTTGCGCCATTAGCACAATCTAATACGATTTTTAGACCCTCTAATGATAAACCTTGAGGGAATTGGCTTTTACAAAACTCAATATAACGACCATCAGCCGTTTCTAAACGACGCGCTTTACCTAATTTATCTGAAGCTACGCAAGTCATTGGCTCTTCCATCATGGCTTCAATTTCAAGCTCAACTTCATCCGCTAGCTTCAAACCACGACTAGAGAAAAATTTAATGCCATTGTCATGATAAGGGTTATGTGATGCACTAATAACGATGCCAGCTTCAGCACGGAAAGTTTGCGTTAAATAAGCAACCGCAGGGGTCGGCATAGGGCCAAGTAAAACAACATCAATGCCTGCAGCAATAAGACCTGCTTCCAGTGAAGTTTCTAACATATACCCAGAGATACGCGTGTCTTTACCAATAATAACCTTCTTGGTACCAATTTTTGATAATACGCGTCCAGCTGCCCAACCAAGTTTTAATGCAAACTCTGGAGTAATAGGGTATTCGCCAACCATGCCACGAACGCCATCCGTGCCAAAATATTTTCTTGTTTTACTCATTTATAATTCCTTTCTTACATGCTTGCCATACGGTCAACACATCTAAAGTTTCTGAAACATCATGCACACGAATGATTTTTGCCCCATTTTGGGCAGCAATTAAAGCACCTGCTAAACTGCCAGCTAAACGCTCATCCGTGCTTTTATTTAATAAATTACCAATCATGGATTTGCGTGATAAACCCGCAAGGACCGGTAAATTGAATTGATTAAACTCGTCAAACCTATTAAGAATTTCGTAGTTATGCGCGAGCGTTTTCCCAAAACCGAAACCGGGATCTAAAATAATACGTTGTTGCTGAATCCCCGCTTGCTCACATGCTGCGATACGCTCGGAAAAAAAGTCATTAATATCTGCAAATAAATCCTCATACTGTGGATTACTTTGCATCGTGCGAGGTTGTCCTTGCATATGCATCAAGCAAATTGCAACGTCAGGGTATGCAGATAATACTTCAATAGCACCGGGCTCTTGTAATGCCCTAACATCATTAATGATATCTGCACCCGCTAAAATAGCCTGACGCATGACCTCACTTTTGCTGGTATCAATTGAAATTATACAGTCGCTTGTTTTTCTGAGCGCTTTAACCAGAGGGATAACACGGTCAAGCTCATCTTCCAATGAAACGTCAGGGGCACCAGGACGTGTCGATTCACCGCCAATATCAATGATTTTTGCGCCTTGTTCTAAGAGTGTATGAGCTTGTTTGACAGCGCTGTCTAGTTGGCAATAATTGCCGCCGTCTGAAAAAGAGTCAGGAGTGACATTTAAGATCCCCATCACAACAGGGGTATCGAGGTGTAAAGTGCGACCTCGAGGTAAACTAACAGTGGTCATCTATCACCTATACTGCTTCCATGGCGAATGTTTAGGTGCTACACCTAAACGATTTTTTATGTCGCTACAAAAAAGCCCCGGCAAGCGGGGCTTTTGCTAATCGTATTTTAACGATTATTCAGCTTTGTCATCAAGGTTTGTTTCATCCTTTTTTACTGAATCATCCGATTTTGACTCTTCAGCAACAGGTTCAGCCTTGGCCGCTGGTTTTTTATCATCTGGACGACGGTCATGCATGTCACGCGGTTCACGCACTGGCTGACGAGCCATTAAATCGTCAATCTGACCTGCATCAATTGTTTCGTACTTCATTAATGCATCTTTCATCGCATGTAAGATATCAATATTGTCTTTTAAGATTTGCTCAGCACGTTGGTAATTACGATCTGAGAACAAACGAATTTCGCTATCGATAACTTTTGCTGTTTCATCTGACATGCTCATGGCACGGCTTCCACCGCCACCCATGTACATCTCGTTTTGATCTTCAGCATACAGCAGTGGACCTAACTTTTCGCTTAAGCCCCATTGAGTAACCATTTTACGTGCGATGTCTGTCGCGCGCTCAATATCGTTACTTGCCCCTGTGGTTACTTTGTCTTCACCATAAATCAGAGCTTCTGCAATACGACCACCGTAAAGACTAGAAATCATTGACTCTAGTAACTCTTTAGAGTGACTCACACGGTCTTGTTCAGGCAAGTACATCGTAACACCTAGTGCACGACCACGTGGAATAATAGACACCTTATAAACAGGGTCGTGTTCTGGCACCATACGGCCCACAATCGCGTGACCTGCTTCATGATAAGCGGTCATCTCTTTTTCTTGTTCGCTCATCACCATGGTCTTACGCTCTGCGCCCATCATGATTTTATCTTTTGCTGCATCAAACTCAGCCATGCTAACAACACGCTTATTGCCACGCGCTGCATATAGCGCCGCTTCATTTACCAAGTTTGCAAGGTCAGCACCTGAGAAACCAGGTGTACCCCGTGCAATCACAGCGGCCTCAACGTTATCGCCTAATGGCACTTTACGCATGTGCACTTTCAAGATTTGCTCACGACCACGGATATCAGGTAAACCAACCACAACTTGGCGGTCAAAACGACCCGGACGTAATAACGCTGGGTCAAGTACATCTGGGCGGTTTGTCGCTGCAATAACGATAATACCTTCATTACCTTCAAAGCCGTCCATTTCTACTAGCATTTGGTTTAGAGTTTGCTCACGTTCATCGTGACCGCCCCCCATGCCTGCACCACGTTTACGGCCTACCGCATCAATTTCGTCGATAAAGATGATACACGGGGCTGCTTTTTTCGCTTGTTCGAACATGTCACGGACACGTGATGCACCCACACCAACAAACATTTCTACGAAATCAGAACCTGAAATTGTAAAAAATGGTACTTTTGCTTCACCGGCAACCGCTTTCGCTAAAAGAGTTTTACCCGTACCCGGAGGACCTACCATAAGTACGCCTTTAGGGATACTACCACCCAGCTTTTGGAATTTTGATGGATCACGTAAGAAGTCCACTAACTCTGTGACATCTTCTTTCGCTTCATCACACCCGGCAACATCAGCAAACGTTGTTTTAACTTGATCTTCGCTCATTAGGCGGGCTTTGCTCTTACCGAAAGACATCGCCCCTTTGCCGCCACCGCCTTGCATTTGACGCATGAAGAAAATCCACACACCAATAAGCAGTAACATTGGGAACCAAGAGATTAAAATGCTGGCGAGGAAAGACTGCTCTTCAGGCTTAACACCTTTAACATTTACATTGCTTTTCAATAAATCATTCAAAATGTCTTTATCATACATTGGCATGATAGTTTGAAAGCGCTCACCATTTGTTTTGGTACCTGTAATGGTGCCGGTTGTGCTTTCAATAGAGACCTCTTGAATAGCGCCGCTACGTGCGTCACTAACAAATTGAGTGTAACTTGTTTGGCGATCTGCTTGATCACCACCATTAAAGCTCTGAAACACTGACATTAGCACAACTGCAATGACCAGCCAGAGTATTAGATTTTTCGCCATATCGCTCAAGGGGTTAACCTCTTGTATCCAATTAATTTAAATTCAACTTAACGCAGCACAACTGTACTACAGTTTGTAGCCTGTCGCCACTATATAAACTTCCCGAGAACGGGCACGCGAAGCATCGGGCTTTCTAATTTTTACCGCCTTAAAGCTATTACGTACGTCCTGTAAGTATTGATCAAATCCTTCTCCTTGGAATACTTTGACACAAAAAGCGCCATTTTTCTTCAAAACTTGATGACACATGTCGAGCGCAAGTTCGACAAGATACATACTACCAGCTTGATCAACTGATGTATTGCCACTCATATTCGGTGCCATATCAGAAAAAACGACATCAACATTTTTACCGTCAATACGTGTTAATAGTGCATCAAGCACAGCTTCTTCACGGAAGTCACCTTGCAAAAAATCAACACCGGCTAAAGAATCCATCGGTAAGATATCACAGGCAATAACCTGCCCTTTATCACCTACTTTTTCAGCTAAATACTGAGACCAGCTGCCGGGTGCGGCCCCTAAGTCAACCACTGTCATAGCCGGTTTAATTAATTTATCTTTATTTTGAATTTCGTCTAATTTGAATACCGCACGAGAACGCCAACCTTTCTTTTGCGCTTCGTGAACATAAGGATCGTCGAAATGTTCCTTCAACCAACGCTTAGAACTGGCTGAATGTTTTTTGTTTGCCATAAAATTAATACGTAACTAATTAGTAATATTCTCTAGATGGCGTTAGAATACCCTTAATTCAAGCCATATTCAGCAAAATTTGTAACATCATGAAATTATCGAACAAACAAAAGCAGTTTTTAAAAGGTCAAGCACACAGTTTAAAACCAGTTGTATTACTTGGTGCAAATGGTTTAACAGAAGGCGTTTTAGTTGAAATCGAAAGCGCACTTAATATTCACGAGCTTATCAAAGTAAAAGTACCTACCGACGAGCGTGAGACTAAAGCATTGATTTTTGATGCAATTGTTCGCGAGACCGGCGCAGAAAAATTACAAACAATTGGTCATACAATTGTGCTTTATCGCCAAAGCGAAGAGAAAAAAATTCAGCTTCCTCGCGGCTAATTTTGCAACAAAGTCATGCAATAAACTAAAAGCCAGCGCAGAGCTTAATGCCAGTCAGTTAAGAGCTGACTGGCATTTTCTTTTGTAAGGATACTTATTTGGTTTCCTTCTTATCACCCTTGGATAATGCCTGTCTGGTAGCCTATCGGGTAAGATAAACAACCTAAGTGTTGTCAGTAACTC
>NZ_JACDWU010000234.1:0-21014 GCF_016464045.1 Pseudoalteromonas sp. bablab_jr011
AGCGGTCGCGTTGGAGTAGTGAATTATTCGCACTGCTACTGCATAAGCTTTACCGTATCGTTATTCATAGCTCAACTCTCAGGCGGTGGTTGCCACAAGTCGGCATCGTCTGGCGTCGTGCGGCACCGACGCTGTATATCCAAGACCCAGATAAAGAAGCTAAGTTAGCAGCCATGCGGGAGGCACTTGAAAATTGCAGCGTGGACCATCCGGTGTTTTATCAGGATGAGGTGGATATCCACCTGAATCCGAAGATTGGTGCCGACTGGGGCTTTAAAGGTAAACAGCGTAAGGTAGCTACACCCGGCCAGAATAAGAAACACTATCTGGCGGGGGCACTGCACAGCCAGACAGGACAAATCAGTTATGTTGGTGGTGAGCGCAAGACCAGTGATTTGTTTATTGCGCTGTTGGAGCAACTGAAAGGGCAATACCGGCGAGCGAAAAGTATCACGCTAATTGTGGATAATTACATCATCCATAAGAGCAAAAAAACGCAGAAATGGCTGAATGAGAACCCAAAGTTCAAGCTCTTGTTTTTACCGGTATACAGCCCGTGGCACAACAAAATTGAAAAGCTATGGCATGCGTTGCATGAAACGATAACCCGTAACCATCAGTGTAAGAACATGGATGACTTACTGGAGCAGGTATACCACTTTATGGACACAGCGGCTCCGTTCCCAGGTGGCAAGCATGGCTTGAAGCAGGTGTATCACAATTAGGATCAGTTATCTAGTCAGCAGTAAATCCCTAGCATGGACTTGCATCTGGCACCAAACTCTACGCAGTTCTTTTCCATGTGCCGCGCAAAAACTTTAGCTCAAAACCGTTCAGTATTCGGTAATGCTGAAGTGAACGTTGATGTCCGCTATTCGCTCTTAGCTGCCTGTCAGGTGAAGTCTAAACCTAATCAACAAAACTGTAAGATGAGATATGTGCTACTACAATTAATCCTGTTATCACCAAGCGATTTTGTCGTACTTTAATTACCACGCGATTCTGTCGTAGTCGCTAATTACCAAGGGAAATTGACGGTTATCTTTAACCGTGTTCTTTGAATGTTTTGTCTAAGCATTTGAGGAGCGCTAAGGGTGATTGTTTTGAATTCCAAAGCTCAATTGACAGTTGATATCATTGCTAAAGTGGCAGAGCGTAAAATTACCATAGCTAATGCCGCTAAGCTCCTTAATAAATCCAGACGCACTATTGAACGTTATTTGCAGCGTTACCGAAGTCAAGGTCTACAATTCGTTGTCCATGGAAATACAGGCAGTGAGCCAATTAATAAAACTTCAGATAGGCTTAAGCAGCAAGTTCAGTCGCTGATCCGCGAGAAGTATTATGACCTGAACCTTTTGCACCTCGCCGAGATGCTTGAGGCTCACGAACACATTGTTGTTAAGCGAGAGACACTGCGTAAATGGGCACATGATATCCATCATGTAAAACGAGCCAAACGTAGGCGCAGCCGTGTTCACAAACGCAGAGAGCGGATGGAAGCACCAGGACTAATGCTGCAAATGGACGGCAGTACACATCGCTGGTTCGGTGATAAAAAGTCGTGCTTAATCGCTATGATTGATGATGCTAACAGCGATATCCATGCAGAGTTTTTTACGTCAGAAACGACTGAAGGGTGTATGAAAGTTATGCGCTAAGTTGTTGAGAAGTACGGTGTGTTTAAAACTCTATATGTTGATAGAGCTGGCATCTTCGGTGGCCCTAAACGTTGCAATTTCTCCCAGATGCAACGGCCTGTGAGGAATTAGGAATTGAAATCATCTTTGCCAGCTCTCCTCAAGGAAAAGGTCGTATTGAACGTGCCTTCGATACTCTGCAAGACAGATTGATACCAGAGTTAAGGCTCAACAATATTACTGACATGACAGGCGCTAATAGCTACCTCCAACACGTTTTCATCCCGCAGTTCTGGCGTAAAAACCTGATTGTAAAATCTAAAACATCAAATACTGAATATACGCCAGTATCACGCTACATCAATCTTGATGATATCTGCATTACCAAGGTCTACCGGAAGATCCGTAACGACCATACGTTTAGCTTCAAGGGAAAGCTCTACTTCATCGACTCACCGCTTAAGCACTCAATCGCAAACCAGAAAATTGAAATTCGTACGAGTAAAAATAAGCGGTTCGATGCGTATTTCGCTGGGCGAAAACTACAGGTAACCGAAATAACGGAGCCTGAAAAGCTATCCTCGGAAGACTATGAGATCCAGAAGAAGCTTGAAGTATTGGCTCTGGCTGACAGGCTTGGAAATGTGGCGGAAGCTTACAGTAGAACTACTAAAAAGCTAAATAAATTTGGAATCTATACGGGGTATGACCTTAAAAATGCCGACATTAGTTGGATCAAAAAGACGTTCACAGTTGTTCTTGCCCGTACTGTGGAAGAGTTACGAGGAAAATCTGCGGTTGAATTGAAAGATGTAAACGACTCTCGCGATAGAATTTGCGTATCTCAGAGTATGGGAAAACCGGTGATAGAGCTTACGGAGCTTTCTGAAGCTGTTACAGCACATGCAACAAAGGCTGCGTTTAAACTTCGTCGATTTAAATCTTACACATCGGCAATAACAATATTCATCCACACAGATTCATTTAGACAGGCAGAGCCGCAGTATCATAAGTCACAATCAATTAAACTACCCTACCCCACCGCGGATACATCAACACTGGTGTCTTATGCAAGCTTTGCATTAAAAGCTATTTATAAGAAGGGGTTTAAATACAAAAAAGCTGGCGTTATTTTTGAAGAACTTTCATTACACGATGATATGCAACAACTTGAACTGTTATCTGAGACTTTACCACTGAATATTAGCTCAAAAACGTTGGTCATTGATGAGATAAATAGAAAATTTGGACGTAGTGCAATAAAGCTCGCAAGTGAAGGGTTCTCTCAGTCTTGGCGGCCTAAAGATGATTTAGCACCTTTGAGTTATACAACAAAACTTTCAGATTTACCTATTGCGAAAGCATAAAGATTATTTAGAAGAACCCTACCAAGGTATAAACCCCAGAGTAAATAAAATAACCCAACCCAATTGAAAGAATGGTAATGTTAAAAGCCAACATGAATAGCTTAAAATTATGCGATAAATCGGGCATTTCCATGATGCACCTACAGTGTTTTTTAATGTTATTAAATCATGTATAGCAGACTATCTTAAATAATTCCTTAAATAAAGGTACAAATATGCACGAAATACCGGTCCCATTTGGTATCAATAACTCAGGCCATTTAATTGCAGCTCAATCGATTCAAGTGGGCGGAACCTATACTTGTCCATATTGTGGTGAAGCGCTTTTGTGTGATTTGTCTTCTATGCAAAATAAGATGCTCATCCACCCAGAAACCAATAACTGCAACAGCCTAAGTGATAGCTATAAGAAAGCCAAAAAACTAATTAAAGATGTCATCTTAGAAAACAAAAAGGCTGAGACAACAATACAGATCCATCAAAATTACTATCAATGCCTCAAAGAAATACAAAGAGATATAAAATATTGTACATTTGAAGGGGTTCAAACTGATTATTACTACCATGACTCAGTATGTGATGTGATTGGGCAATTTAGCTATAAAGGACAGTCAATCTATTTGGGCATCGAAATTGTATCTGAACAAGAGCAAGACTGGAGACCATATAGCATTTCAAATGGTTCGGCATTAAGAAGCTGGATCAAACTAAAAGCCTCTGACGTTCTTAAAGATCCATACAATTGGCGACCTCTAAACTCAAAGCTATCACCAAGGCTTTGCCAATCATGCAGCAATACCAGCAAGAAAGGCTCTAAAATAATTGCTGTTGCAGATAAGTACTCAATTCCTAGAGAGCTGTACACAACTGCTCGCAAATCCCCTGATAAGCCGTTCATAGCCGACATTGAAACTTGCTATAGATGTTCAGAAGTAATCCCTGTGTTTTGGTGGTTAGGGACGCCATTTTGCGAAGATGAACCACCATTTCCGCGCCCTTATACAATTGAGCTGAGATTTTCCAAGCAATACGGCGGTAAATACTGGGCAAACACTTGCCCTAACTGTAAATCAATACAAGGTGATAACCATCTCCATGTATTTGAAACAGCGCAATTCAAAGATTTACTATCACCTAAAGTTAAAAGCAGGGAGTCTAATGCTATTAGCATGCTCATGGAGCGTACCAAGCTATTCTATTAGTGCGCTAGCTATGGGCGCAGCACTTCACTAATGAAAGGCATTAGTAGGAAGCGTATAGCCGCGTATTCACACACTAAATAAAGCAGCCCTAAAGCCAGGCTAAAGTTAAAGCATAAAATTATGAATATAATCGCGGTGAGTAAGAGGAAAGCTAATAAAATCATAGCTAAGAAGTTAGGGTTTTGAATTAGCCTGTATATAAACACTTTCATGGTGTTAACTGCCCAATTCTTCAAAGTCTATCAATTCTCCCGTATATGTATCCTTTACAACCCCATTTTCAACGGTAACGAAGATAACATTATTCAACCCACTCTTCTTGGTAATACGGATAGACGCATATGACGAAACTAGTTTTTTAACTGTATCTTCAAGCGTCTTAACATCACTTAATTTGACGTCATCATGCCCAATTCGTTTTAAAGTAAACATTCGATTACGACTCCTTTGATTGTGATGTGAGTGCCAAGCAGACATGCAAACGATGGCTCTCCCTATCATTGCTATACCAGCCACAAAGCCTATGAACGTCACAAATAGCAGTATGAAATCAGTTTTACCTGTCATACAAAACAGATAAGCATAGAAAGCTCCTGCACTAAAAAACATCAAACCCAAACACAGCTCAAATAAATTAAGCCATCGCTCGGCCATTGAGTATTGCTGACTATCCATAGAAAACACCAGATAATTAATAACTGACGACCATCCTATGCTATCCAGTAAATCGCGCTTAACAGCGTGAAAAAATCAAAATTTATAAGAAAAACAGGCTTTTTTAAGAAGAATTTGAGATATTATTTTAAGCATTAAAAATTAGCTCATGCTTTAATTTTTGCTTTACCATCTAAAAATTAAAGCATACACTATAAAAAAACACATTCAGTAAGGTTCACAATGACTATCTCTAAAGTAGAAGCTACCGATATCTCGTTTGACGAGCTAAAAGAAGGTTCAGAACTGTACATCCAACGCCGTAATAGACGCCTTCTAAATAACCACCGCAAAGAGCTTAGAGTGTTTACTAAAGCTGAAGCAGTGGCGTACTTAGATATTGATGCAAGAACGTTAGATAAGTACTGCAAAGCTCTAAAAATTAACCCAAGAAGACATGAAGAGAGTCAGTGGTTATTGGATATCGAAGAGGTCTACAAAGTACGAGATTCACTTCCGGATGAACTTAAAAAACAATTACCATTTGTTCGCAGTGAAAGCCAAGACCTACAAGTTATAGTTGTTCAAAATCAAAAAGGCGGTGTTGGTAAGACTGTTACTGCAGCGACAGCTGCATCTGGTTTGGCAACTGAGTTTCATCAAAACTATCGTGTTGGCTTAATTGATATGGATGGCCAAGGCACTTTATCAATGTATTATGCCCCTGAATCAGCACAAGAAGGCTGCTTATCTGTTGGTGACTTAATCATGGGGAACTATGAGCTTGATGAAAACGAAACGCTAAAAGAAGCTATCAGTGAAGCGTTCTTGCCGACCACTATTCCTAACTTGCGTATTTTACCAGCTTCACAATCAGATCGAGCAATTGAGGGCTGGTTTCATGAAGCAGTATTCAACCAGCAACTAAGCTCTCCTTACTCAATACTGCACGACATCATTGAACAAGTTAAAGATGAATTCGATATCATTATCATAGATACGCCTCCATCATTAGGCTACGCGACATACAACGCTTACTACGCTGGTACGAGTGTTATTTTCCCATTATCTGTTACCGAAAATGATATTGATGCTACGTGCTCATATTTTAGTTATATCCCGCAAGTATGGACGCTACTAAAAAATGCAAAACACCCGGGTTATGACTTTATGAAAATACTGCTTACAAATCATAAAGAGAGTTCAACCACTACTGATTTACAGAACAACCTTTATGATAGTTTTTCAACTTACCTTTACTCAACAGAGTTCAACAATAGTGAAGCTGTGAGACAAGCTTCATCATTACTATCAACCGTATTTGATATGTCTAAAAGTGAATACCCTAAAACCAAGATGACTTTCCAGAATGCACAACAAAATGGATATGAAGTTACCAGCCAACTACACCGCGATATTCAAAAAGTATGGCGCGAACAAGAGAAGGAGCAATAAAAATGGCTAAAAAAAGAGGTATAGTCTCTCCACTCGGCAACACAGCAGGCTCAGAAGAAGCTATTGCAGATAGCAATAAGAACCAACTTGAGAGTTTGGCCAAGCGCTTGAGAATTGAAGCTGAAAAGAGTGAAACACCACTTGATGAAGTGCTCTCTAAGCATCTGGGAGTAGTCAGCGTAGGTCAAAGTAAAGTCTGGACATTAAAGTCAGGCCAAGAAGCCACATTCACACCGGTTACGTTGTCATATGAGCAGCTTAAATCAAATACAGTCGTCACTTTTGAAATCAACGGGCGCGAGCAATCACTATTAACAGAAGAGTCGCTTCAAGACTTATCAACATTAGATAATCAACAGTTCTACCCAGCAATTGGTCGACGTCTGTCAGATAACAAGATTGACGTTCTTGATGGTTCACGCCGTCGCGCCTATGTACTTGAGAAAAACGGTGCTATAGAAACTTTCTCAATGCTAGTTACTGATGACGAAATCAGTCTAAGCGATGCAAAGGCTCTCGCTACATCACTACAGTCAGTTAAAGAGCACAGCTTACGTGAAATTGGATTACGCCTAGAGCGAGACAAAGAGGCGTACTTAGCTGAACATGGCAAAAAGTTGAACCAGGCTGAGTTAGCGGAACGTCATGGCTTAAGTCAATCAAAGGTAAGTAAAGCACTACAAGCAGCAACAATCGATAGTGATTTAATTTCTGTTTTTCCAGATATTTCATTGCTCAACCACAGTGACTATAAAGCGCTATTGGCAACACAGGCTTTATTAGGTGATCAACTAAGTGATTTCACTGAAGAGCTAAAAAGTAAAGTTAATGAGCTAAAAGTTAGCGGTGGCTTTATCAAAGAAGACCTTAAAGACAAACTCAGCAAACTAATAGCTGATGAGTCTAAGTCCTTCAAGCCAGCTACAGATAAACCAGTTGTGACGACATTATTCAAGTTTGACAATAAAGATCAGTTTGCTCGCAAAAAAGTGAAAGGAAGAAACTTTTCTTATGAATTTGGTCGAGTTCCGAAGGATATTCAAGATAAGTTAGATGAGGCAATTTCAAACATACTTAATGAAAGTTTACAATAGAAAATTCATGTACAGGTGAGTTTGTAAACTCACCTGTATAGCAGCAATTCATCCTTGTTCATAATTTACCCAGCTGCCTTGCGATATCCTCTACTAACCTAGGTATCATTTGTTCGATCGTGACTAGTTGAGCGCCTATATCCAAATTACCTTTCTCAGCTATCACCTCAATATCAGAGAATAACTCTCTTAATTTGTTAGCGCTTATTTCACCACACATCCCTTTTAACGCATGCGCTATTTGACGGACTTCTTCACTATTCCCTTTTTTGTGTTGCTCTATTAGTTCCTGCACTTTAATAGGTGCTTTAACAACAAACACTTCACAAATTTTGTTTAGTAAGACTTCTTTATTTAATAATCGTGCAAGGGCTTGTTCGCGGTCCCAGAGCTTTTCTTCTTTGAGTTTATTTCCGGCAAGAGGAATTGCTTTAGATTGCCCCTCGTAGCTTGATAACGACCATTTGACGACCTTTTCTAATACTTTAACTGCCTCAATTGGCTTACTCACATAATCACTCATCCCCACAGCTAAGCATTTTTCCTTTTCACCAGCCATCGCGCTTGCCGTCATTGCAATGATAGGAATATCAATAAACGACTCTCCTGCTTTTCCTGTGCGTATTTTTTCACATACTTGATAACCATCTAAAATTGGCATTTGGCAGTCCATCAGTATGCAGTTTATTTGCTTCTCACTTGTGTTGAAGTGATTTAAAAGTTCAATTGAATCTCGTCCATTACTTGCTGTTAAAATATTTATAGGCAGCTCATCTAATGCGCCTTTAGCAACTTCAATGTTGATTTCGTTATCGTCGACAATCAATACCGTACAACCTTTTAATTGCTCAATAACATCATCTGAAAGTTCAAAGCCGCTGGTTTCAGAAAGTAGATATAATGGGTCACTTTTTGGCACTTCGTAGCCAGCTACTTGCACCAGCTCTGTTTGGGTTACAGGCTTTGTAATTTGAGATACTTTTGACGCAATACCTTTAGGAAGTGGGTTTCCTGGCTGATGAAGTGTTATAAACTGAGCGCTTTGGCTATTTTCGCTTAAAACTTCAATGATTGAACCTATGTTATTAGTAGTATCATCTTCATAGTCTAAGAACACATAGTCAAAAGCTTTGCTTTTATGTGCGCCAATCTCCGCCATAGAGCATGTGCTAACAATACCGCCCTGTAAACTGATTGTCTTATCTAAAACCTCCCAAATATTCGGATTACTGCTCGCCACCAAAATGGCTTTATTCTCGTAGCATTTTTCAGTAACCTGAGAGTTTTCTCCACTGCAGCGAACTTTAATATTGAAGGTGAAAACACTGCCCTGATTTAACGTTGAACTGACAGAAATGTCTCCATCCATTAATTGGCATAATTGTTTACAAATAGACAAGCCAAGTCCAGTCCCCCCAAACTTTTCTGATATTGCAGTACTTGCCTGCTGAAATGCATCAAATAATTGTCCTTGTGTACTAGGCGCGATCCCTATTCCCGTATCTTGGACGTTCACTTTTAAATTATGTGTATCTTCTGATATGCGCTCAGAACTAACAATGACTTTGATATAGCCTTTGTCAGTAAATTTTATCGCATTACTGATTAAGTTATTTAAAATTTGAGTGAGTCTGAGCGGATCTGTTTTAACATTCTCACAGTTTAAGTCACTGGTATCTAAATATACATTTAACCCTTTATCAAAGGCTCGAATAGCACTCGATTCAACTAGCTTTTCAATTAGCAGTTGTAGATTGATAGTTTTAAGATTTAGATCCAATTTACCTGCTTCGATCTTTGATAAATCAAGTATGTCATTAATTAATAGATTTAAATTTGACGCACTTAGCTCCATCATTTCAACAAGGTTTCGTGATTTACCAGACAACTCTTCTCGTTTTAAAATATTTAAAGTACCAATGACTCCATTAAGCGGAGTACGGAGCTCATGGCTTATATTCGATATGAAAGCACTTTTTATATCGCTATGCTTAATAGCATCATCTTTGGCCTCTGCAAGCGCTTGAGTACGCTTTCGAACTTTTGCTTCTAGTTCTGTATTTAATCGTTTTACTTTTATCTCTGCATCTTTTTCTTTTGTTATATCTCTAATAATTAAAGCAAGCCCTATTAAGGTATTGTGTTCAGAAAAAACGGGGCTAACAGATATAGCGTAATGAAGCGTTGTTTCGTCAAATTGTTCAGATAATTCATCTTTAATTTGTGATTTAGAGCTTTGAATATCAGTTACGTAGGTGTGGATGGGTAATTTTGAAAGAAACTCAACATCTTTGGCTAGCTTCCCTAATGCTGTCACTTTAGAAATTGACAACAAACGCTCCGCCGTATTATTTACACTTGTTAACTCACCTTCTAAATTTAACCCAACGATTGCATCGATTGACCCATCAACTATTGCAGAGGCTTCTCTGCGAGCTTCTGCTAAGAACTGACTTCTTGTTGCATTTCGATAAAACATTATAAGTAATATAAATGTGAAAACACCTATTGCAGCTAAGAAGCTATAAGTAATTTCTCGCTTCTCATTAATTAACGTTTCTACGTACTTTTCAGGCACTAAAAGATTAAAGTTGATGTAACCATACTTATTTCTAGGCTTTGTCTTCACTTTTGTAGAATGTACATAAAACTGCAGGTCAGGGTTAAGTTTTGAAGTTATCGTATAGAGTCCCTGATATTGAACTTTCTGACTATAAACTTTATCCCACGTTATTTCAGGGTTTAAGTCTCTTGAAAATTGATATTCTTCAATAGGATGGTAGACAAAGTCACCTTCAGAGCTACTAATAATTAAATCAGAGTAGTTAAAAACGGTTCGTTTAAGATTATCAATGAGTGCATTAGCATTTACATTCATAATTAAAAATGCATACCGCTTTCCTTTATCACTAAAGATGGGAATAGAAAAACGTAGCATTGGCTGGTAGGGAAAAACCACTTCACCAAATTCTTTATTTAAAGTAAGTGGCGACATGTAAATTTGATTCGTTTCGAGTTGAGAGCTTGGTAAAAAATATGGCTCACCACTTTTAGCCTGCAATGAGTAATCAGGCACAGCCTCTACAGATGCGCCTACCCGTTGCACACGTATTAACTCTTTACCCTCGGCTGTAATAGCAATAACACGAAGTTGCTCAACAGCTAGATTATTCTCCATAAAACCAATAAATATAGTTTCTAGACGCTCTTTCCACTGGTTGTATGTAGTACCATCGTATGGATCAATTCCATCATTAAATTCAGCTCTTGGTAATCCCGATATAGGGGGGGTTGAGTATAAAAAGCGGAGATCTGATTTTGACTCAGCAATTGAACTAGTTACTATTTCTTTTAAGCGCTCTTGAGTCTCAGTAAACTCTTGGTCAATTGACCCTAAAACATCACTTTTAACGTGTCCTTCAAAAAAATAAACTGCGAATAAGCCAAAAATGCAAAACACAAAGGAAACAATTGTTAAATATACCTTCGAACCAACTAAACTTGCACCACCTTTATTATAAATATCCATACTATGTCCGCTTAATATTTGTTCTACACCACTTTAGCAAGATAGACCTCAAAGCGTCATACTCGAGTGGCTTTGCGATATAATCATCCATTCCGGCATCAAAACAGCGCTGCTTATCTGCACTTAATACATTAGCAGTTAAAGCAATAATTGGTGTATGTTTGAAAGCAGAAAACTCTCTAATTTTTACAGTGGCTTGCGGACCATCTAATACTGGCATTTGCATATCCATAAAGATAATATCAAATACACCTAGTTCACATTGTTCAACAGCTTCCTGACCATTGTTTGCCATATTTATAGAGGTAATATTAAATTCATTGAGCATCGCTTCAATCACTATCTGATTAATGTCATTATCTTCAACAACAAGCGCATTGATATTAGATAAATCTATATTTTCTTTAGGTGTAGTTAATGAAGCATCTTTATGATCTAAGTCCATTGAAGATAGTGTGCGCTTTGCTAACAGAGAAAAATAAAAATGAGATCCTTCTCCTAGTGCACTTTCGACTTGTAATGGTGCTTCCATCAAATCTAATAATTTATTTGATATAGTGAGGCCCAACCCTGTACCACCAAAACGCCTTGTAATAGACGTATCTGCCTGAGAAAATGCTTCAAATAGTGTATTCAAGTGTTCACTTGCAATCCCGATCCCTGTGTCTGATACATTAAACGTAAGCTTTACTTCATCAAGCCCAATCTCTTGTATGTTTACAGTTAACGAAACGCTTCCTCTCTCTGTGAACTTAACAGCGTTACCCAGTAAATTTATCAATACCTGCTTTAAGCGCGTTTCATCGGCCAAAAAAGCCAGTTTTTCAACTTCCGAAGTTGTAGAGATATAAAGCTGAATATTTTTACTATCTGCTTGCTCCTGAAATAGGTGTTTAAGCTCCTCTAAAAGATAGCTTAAATCTACTGGTTCAGACTCAAGCTCAATTTTTGAAGCCTCAATTTTACTCAAATCAAGAATATCGTTGATAACAACTAATAAGCTAGCGCCAGAAGACTGTATGAGGTGTAGCATTTTGCTTTGTTCTGGTGTGAGCGTCGTGCGGCTTAGCTGGCGAGCCATTCCTAAAATACCATTCATAGGTGTTCTAATTTCATGGCTCATGTTGGCTAGAAACTCTGACTTAACTTTTGTTGTATGCTCAGCGCTTTGCTTCGCTTCAGATAGATCTTTACTTAGTTCTCTAAACTTATTAGCTGCCTTGGCTAAAATACCAATTTCATCCTTTCGTTTTAAATCATAAATCGGTGCTTCCAAATCTCCATCTAAGAAATGTGTGAAGCTATTTGTTAAGCGTTTTATCCCACGTGTAATTTGCAGGTGAAAAAATAAAGATAGAGCGACAATGTATATAACAACCATTAAAGCAAGTACATTTAAAATGCTCTCTGTCATTGTAACCGCTTGTTGTGCATTCCGTTTTATTTGTTTTAGTTGAGTTAACGAATCTTCCCTTAAGCTATTTGCAAGCGTACTAAATTCAATTGCATCGCCTGCCATAACAACATTAACTAAGCTCAAATAGTTTCGATTAGCTTGAACACTTTTTGAAAAAACCACCCGATAATGGCTTACGAAATTGAGCATTTTTTCAAATTTAGTATTATCAGCTCCATTTTCAGATAACGTATCCAGTATTTTTTCAACGGATGCTCTTTTGGCATACTCTTTTTTTGTTAAAAATTGAATTGCATCATGATGCAGCACATGCCAAAGATTAAGGTATTCGGCAATTAGCAACTTATCATCTGTATTAATCGTCTTTGTTTTCAAATCGTCAAGAAGTAAAACTGCATTCAGATAAATTTGGGGTAACTCTTTTTCAATTAAGTTATTTCGTTGTGTAAAGCGAAGTTTCAATACTTTTAAATTATCACCATAACGACTTACTAGCTGCGTCATTCCATTTATGTGAGCTTTCGTTCTTCCTACAGTATTTTTTAAAGTAATTTCAGCTAATCGACTTTCAATACTGTCAAAATTTACCATTATTTTTTTAAAAACGGGGGCACTACCTGATGCTCCGTAAACTGAGATATCCCTTTGCATCTCAACAATATCTTTATTGATTTTTAAAATATCTACCGAATAATTACTAATGCTAGCGATATCACTGAAAGAGTCTTCGATGGTTTTCAGCCTTTGATTCATAATCAAATAACTAACACTCATGGCGATTAAGACAAGTACCATCGCTAGTGACATTTTGGCAGCAAGAGATTTTGAAAAAAAGCTCAACAAATTACTTCCTTATGCATTAAGTAGTTCATACCACTTATCTAAACTGTAGTCATAATTTGGCATCACGGTATTCCAAACAGCGATGTTTGAAAAGCGTTTAATATAGCTGCCACCATCCCTTACTTCGCCAGCTTTAACAGATACTTTACCATCCGTTCCCTTCAAGTCAGTTGATGCTTCTTGTCCTTCATACCAATAGTTCCACTCAGGTTTCGACATAAGCGGTTGGCTTCGGCTAGGGTTAGAAATGTAATATCCTTGCCTTGCTATAAATGCGCCTGGGTAGCCGGATAACCACCAGTTCATATACTCATACGCAGCATCCTTAACATGCCCATGCGTATTTTTTGATAAACACATAACTCCATGCCATGCTCTGTACCCTTCTTTTGGCGATGCATAAGTTACTGGAATGCCTAGCCCATTTAGCGCACTGACCCCTGGTGAGAACATACTTTGAATGGTCACTCGGTTCATTTTCATAAAATCAACAGATTGCGGAACCGAAGTCCAAAAACCTGAAAAATGACCTTGCCGTTTCTTTTCAAATAAAATGGCAAATAATTGGTCAATCTCGGCAATAGTCATATTGCCGAAATCATTAAATTTCATTAATCCTTTAGCTTGAGCAGCTAGAGCAGCGTCAAAAATACCTATTGTTGGTGCATTAACTAAGGCTACTTTCCCTTTATTCTTTTCATCTAATAGCCATGCCCAAGATTCTGTTTCGTAAGGGATACCTTTTTCAATAACATTCGTGTTATAGCCAAATGAATCGACATTATGTACAAATGGCATGAAGCTAATTAATTTGGATGGTGTTGCTCCTAACGAACCATCTGCCTGTGCATAAAGCAGCTTGTTTGGTGAATCGCCTGCGCCTAACTTTGCATCTGGTACAATTTTGCCAGTCTTGGTAAGTGGGTTTATTTCATCCCAATAAACGAGTCTATCAACCTCGATTGGCTGAATTGCATCTGCTTGCCACAAAATATTAATAGAGTCAGACCATTGCTCAAACAAATCAAAAGAACTAGGGTCTGCTGCTGCTTTTTGTAAAACGGCGGCACTCCCCATAGGCGTAAACTCGATGTTTATACCTAGCTCGCGTATTGCTCTCTGTCTAAGCTCTTCTTGCAACGTAACATGTGTTCCCATTACACGAAGGGTTACTTTGTTCTTTGCAAAAACATAAGGGGCTTTAAACGCAAGTGTTGATGCTGCAGCACCAACACCGAGTGTTTTTAGAAAATCTCGACGCTTTTGGGAATGTTCCATTGTATTTCTTGGTAAGTTAACAATCTCTAAAGTATAGGCTATGTTCCTGAGGTTTCTACAAAAAGCAGTAAGAAAAGCCTAAATCAATCACAAAAACTAAGCCTAAAACAGTTTCGCCCATCACTTTTAGCCGCATAAAGCGCCTTATCTGCGCAATTAATTAGCTCATTAAAGCTCACCTTATTTTGATGCTCATAGATAACCCCACCGATACTAACTGTCGCGCGGCCCCATAAAGACTTAACATGCGGGATATTAATTGCCTCAAGCTCTGCTGAAATACGATCACATATGAATTTAACGCCGTCGAAGTCAGTGAATGGCAGTATGACAAGAAACTCCTCGCCACCATATCGTATTGCTATATCTTGAGGTCTTTGAATAGATCGCTCAATAACATCAGCAATTAGTTTCAGGCAAGCATCTCCTTGAGGGTGCCCGTATTGATCGTTGTATAATTTAAAGAAGTCGATATCCAGCATTAGCAAGCTGAACGGTTTTCTCTCTCTTGAAGTCTGTTTAAAAACGTTTGCAACTTCTAAATCCAAATAGTGACGGTTAAATAAGCCTGTCAACGAATCTTTATAAGTAAGCCGTAATAGTTTTTCTAATCGAAGCTTATTCTCTAAATGATTTTTCGTGCGGTGTATCAATGTCGATGCAGTAATAGGTTTACCAATAAAATCAGAAGCACCAGCTTCCCAGCATGCATTTTGACACTCTGTATCGTAAGTCGAAGTGATGAAAATTATTGGGATATTTTCGAATATAGCTTTAGCCTTTAGTCGCCCACAAATATCCAGACCACTTATATCCGGTAAATTAATATCTAGTAAAATCAAATCTGGAAGTAAATCCTCACAGGCTTCTAAAACAGCCTGACCAGAAGAGTATGCATCAACAGCAAAATGCTCTTCTAAAATAACACCTAAACTTAGCCTTACCATCTCATCATCATCAACAATGAATACTTTACATTGTGATAATGGTTTTAAACTTAAGGGCATAATATTCCTTCAGCTTTACTGGTTTGAATTAGTTTATCAGCGTTGTCGAATCTCAATGGTTTACTTAGTAAATAACCTTGACCAATTTGACAACCAAGCTCTTGCAGTCGATCTTTTTGCTCTAAAGTTTCAATCCCTTCAGCCACAATTTGGAGTTTTAAAGAGTGAGCTAGTTCAATTATAGTAGTAACAATATTAAATGCTTGAGCATCATCAAGCATATCACGAACAAAAGACTGATCTATTTTTAGTATATCTATTGGGAACAATCTTAAGTATGAAAGACTGGAATATCCAGTTCCAAAGTCGTCAAGAGCAATACTGACCCCCATACCAGAGATAAGTTTTAATTGACTTACAGTATAATCAAAGTTTTCAATTAAGGCCGACTCTGTCACTTCTAACTCTAAATAACGACTTGGTAATTGGGTTCTTTCAAGAATTTCGGCAACAGTATCTACAAGTTTAGTATCTGTGAATTGTTTAGCAGATATATTTACTGCTACTTTAATAGGCAGACCTTTATCAAGCCAAGTTTTCGCTGCAATACAACTCTTTTCAAGAACTTGTTCTCCTAAGCGAAAAATAAGCCCCGTTTCTTCTGCATATTCAATAAAGTGAACAGGAGAAATAAAGCCACCTTGTCCATCTTTTAAACGAACTAAGCTTTCTACACCAATCAGTGTGTCAGTGTTTAAATCATATTTAGGTTGATAATGAACGTCGAGATCATTTTCATCTAATGCCTTTCTAAGTTTATTTCCAACCTCAAGACGCCTATTCATTTCAACCCGTAAATCATCACTAAAATAGAAGTAACTATTAGCAGATTCGTTTTTTGCTTTGTACATTGCGGAGTCTGCATGGCGAAGCATTTCTTCTACACTTGATGCATCATCAGGGTACACACTTATGCCTAAACTTGCTGAAAGAACATGCTGCTCACCACCTGACCTAAATGGCTTGCTAATAACACTAAGAACCTGACTGACTAATGGCTCTAAACTTAATGAGTTAGAAGAGTGAGGAACAACTAGTGCAAACTCATCCCCACCAACACGAGCAACAGTAATGTCGTTACATGCAAATCGGTCTAAACTATGACCAATATGTGCAATTATCTCATCACCAATATGGTGCCCTAAGGCATCGTTAATAAACTTAAACTTATCTAGGTCAAGTAGCATTAAGCTTAATTTAGTGTCATTAAAAGCAGCTCTGGCAATACCCTGCGTAAGTCTATCGTGAAGTAACACTCGATTTGGTAGTGCGGTCAATTGGTCATGATGAGATAAATAAGTCATCTGCATAGACATAGCTAAAGCTTCGCTTACATCTTGAAATACCATAACAGCGCCGCATTGATTATGGTTTTTATCAAGGATAGGAGCTGCGCTGTCTTCAACTCGATGTTCAATTCCTTGCTTACTTATTAGTTGCGTATTTAAAGCCATAGCAACTGGTCTATTTTCATTTAATGCAACGACTAATGGGTTAATTGATGAGGCTTTGGTCGTAGCATCGACTAACTTCATCACCTCTTCAATATGGCGACCTTTCGCCGCTGTTTGTGACCACCCTGTAAGTCTTTGCGCTACAGGGTTCATATACACAATATTTGCGTTTTTATCAGTAGAAATAACTGCATCTGCAATCGAATCTATCGTAATTCTCAACTGCTCTTTTTCAGCAAATAGTTCTTCTTGTGTTAGCTGTAATACCTTTTCTTGCGTTCTGATTTTTATATGATTTTCAATACGTATTCGACAGAGTCTGAGGTTTAGCGGTTTAGAAATAAAGTCTATCGCGCCTAAAGATAAGGCTTTTTCTTCAATCGCAGGATCGCTGTGAGACGTAATGACAACAGTTCTAGTTTGTGCCAAAGTAGGCTTTTGCTGTATCACTTCTAAAATGTCAAAACCACTGACTTTAGGCATTTCTAAATCAAGAATCAAAATGTCTGGTCTAATTTTTTCAATCAGCAGTATTGCTTCAGAGCTGTTGTTAGAAGTTGAAATATCTCCAATTCCTTCTAAAGCATGCTCCAGCTGTAAGGTATTAATTTCTTCATCATCAATGATTAGAACACTGCAATTGTCCATTTAGGGTTCCCCTCAATACTTTGTACCTACTAACAATAACGCTAAAACAGTAAATTTGCGACACACTTTTTTATTAGTCTTAAAATATTATTTTTTTGTATATTAAACTGGTTCTTTGTAATTATTAGCTAGTTTTTAATTAATGTGTAAGTAATACTATTAACTATGTAATAAAACAAAATGGATAATTTAGGAAGGTATTTTGAAACATTATTACATTAACGATAACGCCCAAAACACAGGTGAACATTAAGTACATACAGAGTCATGCCCGTACTTCAACTTGATAAAAGACCGCACTGATTTAGGTTTCTTTCATAGTTGCAAAGATGCAGTAGAGAAAGCAAAAACCAAATATTCAAATGTTGATGGATGTAAGCATTGTTGCTTGCTTTGCAATACTCGATAGAAAAATTTATAACTGAGAGACTGACTTGATTTAGTCACATTGTTCAGTCTCTCTCAAGTTGTGATAGCTAAATTAAAGGTTTGTTTTAAATTGACCTACAGCCTCAACGACTTCTTTTGCGCCTTTTTGAATGTCATCGATTACATTCCCTGCACTATTAGATAAATCCAAAGCATCTTTGGCTTCTACTAAACTAGCTTCAATTTGGGTTACAGCGTCCTGAGTAAGTACTTTGTTTTCTGCAACCACACTAATTATTTGCTCTGTAGCTAAACTCGTTCTTGATGCTAATTGTCTTACTTCGTCTGCGACAACTGAAAAACCACGTCCTTGCTCACCCGCTCTTGCAGCCTCTATTGCAGCATTAAGTGCTAATAAGTTTGTTTGATCTGCTATTCCTTTAATACTTTCAACCAATTGAGAGACTTTTGCTGATTGTACATCAAGTTTATTAATGCCTTCGCTCGCAGTTTCAAGTTTCTTAGAAAGCGCATTCATAGTTGAGATAGTTTGCTTTACAACACCTAAACCATTTTCTGCATCAGAGTCAGTTTGTTTTGAGATATCGTAAGCAATGCCAGCTGTTTCTGAAATAGCTTGCTCTCTTCTCATTTGTTCTGTAATGACAGTCGCGAACTTAGCAACTTTATATAAATCTCCATTTTCATCATGAATAGGGTTATAAGAAGCTTCAAGCCATACTTCATTGCCATAACTATCTATTCTTTTAAAGCGGTCAGAGATAAAGCGCCCCCCCTTTAACTTTGACCAAAACTCTTTGTAAGTCTTTGAATTTGCCTCTTCTAGATCGCAAAAGATACTATGGTGCTTACCTAGTATTTGGCTTTTAGAGTACCCCATTGCATTTAAAAAATTATCGTTAGCACTCAGAATTATTCCATCTAGTGTAAACTCGATTACAGCTGATGAACGACTAAGAGCTGCAAGCATATCTTCTTTATCTCTCGAATGAGATATAGTACGAGTGAGTTCAGATGAGAAAACAGCGATATCCTCATTTACAGGTTGAACGATACTTCTAAGCCACAGCTCTCTGTCAGTTTTCGTTTTTAACTGTAAAGCACCATGCCAATGGTTAGTTTTCTTAAGTGCTGACAAGAATTTTTGTGTATGAGGTTTATTTAATGACTTTTTTAAAATCAAGTCTTCAATACTTGCGCCTTTTAGATCCTCAACTTCACTTTCAATTGCCGCAGCAAAGCGATGGTTAGCTTCTAGGATATACCCACTTTTACTTAATAAAAAATACAGCATCTCTTCTTTCAGTTCCTGCTTAATATTTTCATACTCAGCAGTTTGCTCTTTTAGATAAGCAATTTCAGATAACAATTTTTTATTTGTAAACCACATTAGGTAGCTTCCCTTTTTTAGAGTTAACTCAAGATTTGAGTTTCAGAACCAATAGTTTAGAAAGAAAACACGATAAATCACAATAAAGACTAGTCTAATTGAACATTGTATTTTTATGTTCAATTTAACATTCTGAATAAAAAGACATGCTATTACTGTAAAACTAACAAAACCTACTGTAACATTGCAAGTTAACCTAAATTTAACATAACAATAAATATGTAGCTTATTCTTTAAGAATAATTAGTCGCCGATTGGAATTTTCGGTCTTTCAAACATTAATGCCTTTTTCTGTAATTGCGACAAAGAAACTTTTCTATCTCCAATGCCAAGTAGCTTAACCGACTCCCCCCAATTTGTTGTACGATACTTAACATCACTTTTGATAACCCCCAACCAACTTGAAGCTCTACGGGTACTTACATCAAAGTGCTTAGCAAGTTTTTTCGCTGTGAAGAATCCACCATTTTCAAGCATAAATTCGGCTGCGTCATTTACTGATAACATAGGGTCCTCCAAATAGTTCATTCATTTGCAAGCATAGGTGGTCTAGCAAACAGCAAAGCTTGTTTTTGTAGACTTCTCATGCTGGATTTTCTGCCATATATAGAAACCACTTTTACTTTGCGATTCGGGACACCAGTATAAACCGCCTTATACTTATTGGTTGTACGGATGTTATATAGGAGTGCGCTCGCTTTATTTGCTGAAATAGAAAGTGCTTTTCCGAGGGATTGGGCCGTATAAAACTCCCCTGTCTCTAACATTAGTTCAGCTGCTTTTTCTGTCGATGCCATTTTCAAACCTTTTATAATTGGAGATTTTTCGACAATATCAACAGATGAATTTTGCGCTTATTTTGAAAAATTAACTTAACAAAGCCAGCCTTTGGGCAAAAGTCATTTTAGCTACCACCTTATGTGCACCGGTATCACTGACCTTGTTGATGGTTGTAACTACATCATCAAACAAAGCAGCTGTACTATTAATATTCTTTTGAGCTGATTGAAACGCGCTCAGGAGCGTATCAAGTCGCGGGTTCCATTCATTTAACACCCATTTATCTACATTAGAACCAATAGCGCCATGAACTAAACGAGAGAACTCGGACTTAGCAGACCCTTTGTCTCTAAAGGTCATGTTATTGAATTCTGCTAAAGCTACTAAAGCAGGCTGCCAAACTTGTTGAGCCTCCAAAATTCTTTTATTGATTTTCTTTAATCGTTTGATGGCTTTTGTGGTTAATTGAACTTTTAATTTAGGATTGTTATTGACCAAACTAACGTCCTTGCTGGTCATAATTCTGCTAAACAAGTCTTCTATTTTACTTTCACTGTATCCGGTAATTAAATTGGTTTTCTCAAAGTACTTTAAGCTACGAGTCAACTTTCTCTCACCAACAAGGTTGTTAAACATTTCATAATTAAGCTCAAAGTCTGGTACCGACACCAAGAGACTTTCGAACTTTTGAATACAGTAACTATCAACTTCATTCTCTAATCCTGTAGTGAACTACTCGCGCCTAAAGGCATCGAGCTTCCAAGATAATAGCCTAAGCTACTAACCTTTCTTTTTTGACGCTTCGTTGGACACCGCTAGTCGAGCTTTTGACTCGGCTAGTCTTACGATTGCCTCCACGTCCACTA
>NZ_JACDWU010000235.1:0-63408 GCF_016464045.1 Pseudoalteromonas sp. bablab_jr011
GCCATACAGCCCCTGTTCTAGGTAACTAGAAACCCATTTATTAACACTACTTCGTGCTATGTTAAGACGTTTTGCAATATCAGTTCTGCTATTCCCCTCATAAAATAATGACACTGCGAGTAATCGTATGCGTTTTCGTGCATTTGGTTCTTTTCGCGAAAGCGCTAAAAGCTGTTCAGCTATGTTTTGGTTCAATGTTATTAACCGGTGATTTTATATAGCCTATATTAGATCAGATATTTAAGCGGAATGGTATAATCACTCAAATTAGGAAATGCGGATAACTTTAGATATGGAAAAGTCGCTTAGTGAAGTGTCTAGTTTCGCTGGTGCAGATCACACAAACTTTCAAAGCTGTTTTGGGACTAGTGAGGGTTTCTGACTAAAACAGCGTGTGGAGGGGAACAGCAAGAGTACTTAGTGTACAACTTGCTGTTTTTTTATGAGGTTGCAAGGTTGAGAAGCTAAATTTAGACTATCAGTCTATTTTAATCTTGTTACGCTAAAGCTTTGAATTCGCCTTCAATCAAAAGCGCTTCTTCACGCCAATTTGCAAAGAGACTCTTGCGTTCGTTACTTGCTGCAATGTTCTCATTTAGTTCGTGCAACTTGTTTGTTAGCTCTATGTAGGTTGGGAAAAACTTTTGTTTAAACTCGTCAGAACCAACTAACTCTAGCAACTCTTTCCTTTGCTTATTGAAATCCTCTTCCATTTTTCCAACAGCTTTAATGAACTCCTGTTCTTTTGTATATTGGTCATAGGAATCCCAAATTTCTAGAGCAATATTTGCAAAGGCTAACGCTCCATTTATACCCTTTGCTAAATTTATGGCGCCATAAGGTTTGAATTTCAGAGCTTTACTAATGTCAAAGCCTACTGTTTTAGCAACCGAAACAATACCATCTCGTGTTGCAATTACCGTCTGATTGTTAATGAAGTTACCTTTAAGGGCGTGATTTATACCACTTTTACCTAGCTCTCTCACCGTCGTATTAAAATGATTTACTTCTCCATCAAAACTTGCGTTCATTTTTTCAACATTAAGCGTAATAGCCCCTATTTGTCTATCAAATTCACTTTGCAATTTTTGGTTGAGAACAATTCCTTCGGAACCAATTTCACGTTCACAAAAGTCTGCAAATGTCGCTAAGCTACACCCTTTAACTTGCATAATCAGGTCTGTGAAGTAACTTGTAATAAAGTCTCTCAAATTCGTCCTTGACACGCTAATTTGATGTTCAGTGGTTTGTAACTGGTCCTCTAATCGTTTTAGTAATCCATTTAATTTTTCAACTTCTTCTGACACTTTTTCATCTGTTTCTATTGCAACTGGCAATTGCTTGTAAAGTACATCACTTATGATGCTAGAGCGCATATCATAGTCTAGTTCTTCGACTCCTCCACATACTTGAATTTTTTTATTAGTGGCTTCTTGTAAATTTGAAATATGTGAAAGCGCTTTGAATTCTTCAATATTACTTAACCAATAATCTATTCCTTGGTCAAAGGGGTTGGCAGCGACAGCAACTATAGATAATGCTTCTAGCTCTTCATGACTTAAGTTAATCATATCCTGAAGACGACCAGTGATATTCTCACGCTTTATTTTTAAATTAGACTGATAGTCAACCTCGTCCTCGACATCAGCAACTTCATCAAACCGGCTCAGCACGAAGATAGTTCGAGGCAATAGATTTAGCGTGCGGAACAACCATTGTAAATCTTCTTTGTGGCTTTCTTTAATGGGATTGGTTGAATTCATGACATAAAGCACCAAATGCGCTTCACTTACGTGTTTTTTAGTAATGTCTTTGTACTTTTCTAGGGTATTGGTATCAGCATTGATTTGTTCTTTAAACCCAAACAAACCTGGAGTGTCTATCAGTACAAAGTCACTACCCACTTCGTAAACTTTCACTTCATTAGACGATTCTTGATGGCTTATCTTCATTGTCGACTTATCAAGCTTTTCCATCCAGGCTGCTGCAATGGATGTTTTACCTTCCGAGAAGCCACCAATAAGAGCAACTTTTAGTTTATCACCCTCAACCTTCTTTAAATTACTTTGCAATTTACTGAAAAATGCGGAATCAATCTCAATGCCGATTTCCTTTCCCTTTTCCAAGAACGACTTTAGTCGTTCTAGTAATTTAATCTCTTTAAAGCTATTCAGCGTGCTTTTCATTAACATTCTCCAATGTGATCAATTTGCTTCGAAAGTAATTTTAATGATTGGTTCGAGCGCTCAAGTAACTCTTTAGTTTTTGCCACCTGTTTTGCTGGTGCCCTAAGTTCAGTATCAAGCTTGTAAATTGAAGCTTGCATATCGCTTTTACCTTCATCTAGACTATCTTGAAGTGCTTTTTTTAGTTTATCTTCTAAATTACGTAGATTCGTATCAGCAGCCTTTTTCTGTTCAGACATTTTAAAATCGTTATCGAAATAACCCCATATAGCTTTTCCAAAAGCAAGTACGGCAGTAAACGCAGCTGCTCCAGCAAACCATAAGCTTGTACCTGCTGTGAATGGGGCCAACGCAGCTCCTATTAAAGCACCAAAAAGTGCACCTTTTTTGAGCCCGCTATCCATATTGAGTTTTATATTGAATTCCGCGTCAAGTTTGCTTTTTCCAAGCTGATCTGCAACAGACAAAAAGTCTTCACTTAACTCACTAAAGCGTTCAAAAATTGACACTACAGAAGATTCAAATTCTTTAACAGACGTTTCAATTACATTAGGTAATTGAGCCTGAATGTCGTTAACACATTTATTAGCTTGACTTTCAAGGCTTGTTTTAAACTGCTCATTGCTGACATCTTTATCGATTTCACTATATATATTCTTTCTGGTATTTTGTACAGCAGATCTAATAAGATCATTTCCTTTGCCATACAGCTGAGAGTTTAAAATTGCATAACTAGCTTGCAATTGATGGCACGCACTTTCACTATTACCACTAACATCCTCCGCCACCACTTTATAAACTTTTTCAATATCATCTAAATCATGAGTAGTACGTTCTAACTCACCTTTAACCTTATTGAAATTAGCTATCTTTATTTTACTCTGACCATTAACTAACAACTCATTTTTTAATAACTGAATGAACGCACTTAACTGTGAACGCTCTAAAAGACTTTCAGCTGAGAAATCCTCAAGAAATTTATTTCGCTTTCTCAACATATCCGAATTTGGAGCAAAGTAATCGGTCGAGGCGATAAACGCAGTCAATGCGGTCAATGAAAATGAGCCTTGGTAATTACGACCAAGCTGTTCAGCCATTTTTTTATCCATATCAACTAAGCTTGCTTGCTCATCATCGGTAAGGAGCTCAGTATTTTTAAACGCAAATTTAGGACTCGTAATTTTTTTGTTAAAAATAGACCACACCTCAGTTTGTGTACCTAAATGCGTTTTTATTTTTTCTATTGTGCCTTGGCGTTCTGAATCACCAGTTTGCGGCGGAGCGGCTTTATTAGTTACGTAAAAAACAGCGTGTGCACTTTGTACCGCTTTTTCAATTTCATCAACTACAAGACCTTCCTTCCCTTCTATGCCAGGCACGTCAAGTAGATTAAAATCACACTGTTCAATATCAAAGCGATAACTTAATGTTTTACGAGTAAAGTCCGCTCGACCATCACCAATAATTTTACCATCTGCACAGTTATTCAGCTCAAGCTCCAAAGCAGAAACTTGTTTCGAGGTAAATTCAAGTTGCTGACTTGCAAGGCTCTTGGTTTGTTCAACTAGACCTTTGTCACGCTCCAAAGCCTTTATAGGAAGGTCAAACTTTTTTATAAAATCAGCATTCCTTTCTTTGCGTAGCGAGCGTGTCTCACTCAGCTTTTGTTGTGCATCGGCTAACTTTTCTTCCTCTGCGACATGCATATCTTCGAGTTTTGGAAGATTTGAGATAGCTGCTAAAAACTCATGCTCTTCCGGAAGTTTTTTGAAAATATTTACTATTTTTTGCCAAAATGATGCTTGAGCTTTCTTTTGAACTATTGACCGCTGTAACTCGGCAACTTTGTACTTAAGGGTTGAAAGTTCGCTTTTTCGAGCTTGTACTGCTTCTGCAGCTTTTTGATGTTCAATGCAAAGTGTTTTTTCTGATACTTCAAACTCCTGCTCCAACTGACTTTCTTCTCTTTGATATTGCTCAGACAGCGAATTCAGTTGCTCATTTATCTGTTCTAAATCTTTATCTAATGTAAATAGTTTTTCTTCTATCTCTTGTAATTGACAAATAGCCTGATCATAAGAATGTTTGAGTTTTCGGAATGCGTCGCGTTTTTCAAGCTTTGTAGGCTCGTTTAAAAGTATGCGCAGCGTTTCAAGCAGTGTAGATTTACCTGCACCTGTTTCACCATAAAATGCTATTGTAAACGTATTCCACTCCGAGTTTAGCTCAAGCTCTTCCAGTTTGTTTTTTAACTTAACTTGAAGACCAAAAATTTTATCGCGTGCATCCTCTTGTGCTTTGTTGAGTGATTCATCTGATGACTCTAGGGATAAGCTAGTGACTAGCTTTAACAATTCAATATTGATTTTGTCGTAAATGTCTTTAGGGTTTTCTAGTTTAATATTCATTCTAACTCTACTAACGTCCAAGTCTCGTGAAATAAATCACCATTAAGTAACATGCTTTAGGGAAGGTGCGCTTAAGTATTCCTCTCACAAAAACTAAAAAATTATATTATTAATGTCAATTTCTTATAGCTATTTCTTCTACGTTTACTGTCCTATTCGCATCTTCCCTAATGCATAGTTTGCAAGCACAAAAAATAGACTCAATAGCTTTCGTTTTTTTATTGCGCTCACATGCAATACACAAGGGGGAGTGTGTTAGGTCTTGGTGATGACGAAAATGAAGCGTTATCAGCTCAATCGAATAAGTTTTAGTAGGGTAAAAGCACGCCCTCTTTAATTGTGTAGAGTATTTAATCTAAGTGATTTCGGGGCAAAGGCGAGTTATATTCATAACTCTTCGATAGACAAAAGTGTGCCAGCAAAGATGCGGCTTAAAAAATAAGGTGCCGTTACGCAAACACTCTTAAGCGGTGTCTATCTGGGTCTAATGCAGCAAAGTTAACGCCATATACAGACTCTTCGCGTTCCTGAGCAAATTCCACACCTAGTTGCTTCCACTGCTTGAACAAGTTATCTAGATCGACGCGGCTCGTTGCAGGGATTGAAAGTTCGGTACCACCGCCTCTAACTGAGCTACTTGGTGTAAGTGCATTAACTTGTTTCAGAGTAATCTTCACATTTTCAGCAAACTCTAATACTGCAAAAGTTGGCGATAAAAGCTTTGGCTGACATTCAAATGCTTCCTCATAAAAAGCCATGCTAAGTTGGATGTTTTCTACGTAAAGAACTATAGAGTCAATAGCGAACATATTAATATACCTGCATTTGTTGAATACTAAATTAAGTATAAACAAAAGCACTGACAGTTTTTGTCAGTAGAAAAAATGCTTATGCTCGATTCCCTCTAAAGCCTCCCACTCAGTTAGCAATTCATTGCGAGAACGTTCGTATCGAGAATTAAGTTGAGAAAAAGAGTGAATTTTATCCACCCGGAAGTTACGGTAATCGCTTCGTGTTTCGCACCATGCAACCAAAATATTGTATTGCTCAAACATACCTATAAGTATTGGCCACACAACCCTTTTTCTGATAACCCCTTTGGCATCTTCATAAACAATTTCAGCTTTATGCGCTTTTTGAATTGTTGCTTTCAACTCTGTTAGCGAGATCATTAGCTTCGGAACTTTGAGAGCTGAAGCAACTCTAACGACACTCTCAGTATGCTTAGCTCTGTGCTCAGAGGGTAACACTGCTGAGATTTTAGCAAGTGCATCAATGGCAGCCTCGCTAAATTCTCCGTTAGCTTGCTTCGCCACCCATTCTGCTCCTAATCTGAGGGCTTCAAGCTCTTCAAAGCTAAACATCATAGGTGGTAAATCAAAGCTCGGCTTTAAGATATAACCCAGCCCAGCTTCTCCTTCGAGATCTGCTCCTTGAGCTTGTAAAGTGACAATATCACGATAGATAGTCCTAACACTTACATTAAGCTGACTAGCCAGTTTCTCAGCTGAGATTGGGTATTTATAGCGTCGTAGTAGTTGAAGAAGATCTAGAAGGCGTTGACTTCGGGACATTGCAAAAACTCATAAAATAAAGAATATGCCTAATGTACTAAAAGAGAATCAACTGATCATTCAATTAAAAGATGTGTGAACGACTTAATAATTAAATAATCTACCGTCTTGACTCTCGAAACTCATTTTGGGGCATAAACGAGTTATGATTGAAGGTTCGCTTTTTGCACATTTGCGACGGTCAGATGTGATTAAACCCCATTTTCGAATTTGACAGACCAGATCAAGGCTTACTTAATTAGTAACGGTTACTCATTTAACAACATGTAAAAAGTATTCACAGGTTTCCTGTCATGGGGAAACCTTACTCTTTATGTTTATTGTGCCTATTTGGTGGGGTTGCATGGCAACTCCAGGGTTTGTGAGAGACGTTATCTTTTATATTTTGATCGACAAATTGGTAGTAACTTTCTTTGGTGTGTGTCCACCAGTCATTGTGAAGATCGGCACCGTGTTTGCGAATAACGTTTTCGATCCCTTCTAAGTTTAGGTGGGTTGCGTCATAGGCCAAGTGTATTACGTTTTCACGAATATTGTAGCTCACTTCATCGATGCCAAAGAGTCTATCAATCTCTTCAATGAGTGCATCACAATTTTCATCTGTCACTTTACACAGCCGCAGATTGCGCACGACTAAGTTTGCTTCTTTTACGCCGACTCTATGTTCTAAATCACTCATAATAATCTCTCCAAGCTGTTTTATTTTCACTTCACAATTTCATTCGACTGCAGTGATAACACCTTTGTACATTTGCATTTGGCAGTGAAAAACATGTTCTCCCGGTGGGATATTTTGCAGGTGTATTTTTGTCACTTTGTTCAGGGTCAGTTGTTCACTTATATCTAAGGAGGGAATGAGCAGTGTTTCGGAGCAAGGTGACGGATCTTTTCGCAAAAAAGATAAGGTTATTGGGTGGTAAGCTGTAACTTGTAGAGAAGCAGGCGAATAAACCCCTTCTTTTACCTCAATGAGTACGTCGGTACTAGTTGCAACAACGTTGTTTGGTTTATACAGCCAAAACCACCAAATGATCAGCGCGATGAGTGAAATACCGATAAAGTTAATAATCATCATAATGTGGCTCCTTAGTGATCTTGTGCTTTAAATAAACGAAGCCTGTTTGCATTCGTCACCACGGTAAGCGAAGAAAAAGCCATCGCAGCACCCGCGATAACAGGGCTCAGCAGTAGACCAAAAAATGGATACAGAATACCTGCCGCCACTGGAATACCTGCCACGTTATAGATAAATGCACCAAATAGGTTTTGTTTTATATTGCGTAACGTGGCTTTGCTCACTGCAATGGCATCAGCTAAGCCATGAAGAGAGCCTCGCATGAGTGTGATGTCGGCACTTTCAATGGCAACATCAGTGCCTGTTCCAATCGCAAAACCAACATCGGCGAGGGCAAGTGCGGGGGCATCATTGATCCCATCGCCTGTCATACCGACAATTTCGCCTTGTTGTTGGAGTTCGCGCACTTTATTGGCTTTGTCTTCAGGTAGAACGTCAGCAAAGAATTCAGTAATTTGTGCTTTTTTTGCTATCGCCGAGGCGGTTTCTTTATTATCACCAGTAAGCATAATAACGCGGATACCATTGGCTTGAAGACGTTTGATTGCAGAAAGTGAATCAGACTTCATCGGGTCCGCTACCGCGATAATTGCGGCTACCTGCCCATCAACAGCAAAATACATTGGCGTTTTTGCTTCTTTCGCTAAGGCCTGTGCTTTCGTTGTGAAGTCAGAGAGTTCAATTTCTTTCATTTTCATTAATTTACTATTGCCAAATAGCAGCGACTTACCATTACACGTGGCTTCGACACCATAGCCAGTAATTGCGTTAAAGGCGTCTATTTTCAGCAGCTCGATTTCTTGCTCCATGGCACTTTCGACAATTGCTTGCGCAAGAGGGTGCTCTGAGCCACTTTCTAAACTGGCTGCTAGCTGTAATATGGTTTTTTCATCACTCTCATTTGCTAAAATAACGTCAGTGACTTTGGGGGAGCCTTCGGTAATGGTGCCCGTTTTATCTAAAATCATGGCTGTAATTTTGGAAGCTGTTTGCAGTGCTTCACCATTTCGAATAAGAACACCGGCCTCAGCTGCTTTGCCCACACCGACCATAACCGACATTGGCGTAGCAAGTCCTAACGCACAAGGACACGCGATGATAAGCACCGTTGTCGCAGACACAATTGCAAAGGCAAGAGTGGGCTCTGGGCCAAAGTTTAACCATGCTAGTGCACTGACGATAGATATAATCATGACAACCGGCACAAAATACGCAGATATAACATCGGCTAGTCGCCCTATTGGGGGTTTTGAGTTTTGGGCACGTTTTACCATCGCAATAATTTGTGCAAGCGCGGTGTCTTTTCCTACCCGTGTTGCTTTAAATAGGATCATGCCAGATTTATTGAGCGTACCCGCGGTGACGTCGTCTTTTTCTGATTTTTCAACAGGCATGGGTTCACCTGTTAGCATTGATTCATCAATGCTGGTGTGGCCTTCGATTACTTCACCATCAACGGGGATTTTCTCACCCGGTCTGACTTTGATAATGTCATTGAGCAACACTTGGTCGATATTTATTTGAACGTCTTTGTTATCCCTAACAACAGTGGCGGTTTTGGCTTGTAAGCCGATTAAGCGTTTGATTGCTTCTGAGGTTTTTCCTCGTGCTTTTAGCTCTAACGCTAAACCAAGGTTGATTAAGCCAATAATCATGGCGGTGGCTTCAAAATATACATGCCTTGCCATTAGCGGAATAGCATCGGGAATAAAGACAACCAGCATTGAGTAGACCCATGCTGTACCGGTGCCCAGTGCAATGAGGGTATCCATATTGGCTGAATGATTTTTAAAGCTTTTCCATGCGCCAATATAAAAATGTTTACCAGAGAAAAACATAACCGCAAGCGTTAAAAGACCAACAATTAACCACGCGAGCCGCTCAGTATTTGTTGCTACGGTCATCTCGCCAATAGCGATACCATAGATCATAAGAGGCACACCCAGTGAGAGTGCGATAATGGTGTCGCGCATCAGCTTTTTATAATATGCCCAATCGGCTGCTTCTTTTTCATCAAGGGAGTCTGTGTGCGAACTGTCATTGAACGGTTTGGCATTGTATCCAGCAGATTCAATGGCTTTAACTAGGTCTTGGGAATTGGCTGTCCCACTGACGAGTACGGTTCGGTCTGCAAAATTCATCTCTGCGCTGTTCACGCCAGGTGTGTTTTGCAGTGCTGCTTCAATTTTCCCTACGCAACTGGCGCAGCCTGCGCCCTCAATGATTAGCTGCTGCTCTGTTCCGGCTTTACTCATGCGGTGTTCCTTTTTGCTTAAAGCCCTTAGCTTAGTGAGATGGTTGCTTTTGGGCTTTATTTTCATTAATTTTACAGTGTCGTAAAAATGATGAAGTGAGGTACTATTTTTGTAATCACCTAGTTATAGCGTATGCCTAATTCATTAAAATTGCTCGGCATATTGTTCAATATATTGATAACTTACAGCGGGTGAATCTATTGTTAGTAAATTAATGTTGTATTTATGGAATACGTTCCCCATTTCCATCCCTGGCGTACCCACGGGCATGGCAGGAACACTTAAGCCTATCGTACCTTCAGGGTGTTGCTCTGATAAGAATTGCTTAACAAATTTAGCGGGAACATGCCCCTCAAAAATAAAGCCATCGGCTGACACCGCCGTGTGGCATGAGCGCTGATTTGGTTTTATCTGATAGTTATTTTTTATGGTGCCCATATCAACAACATCAATGGCTGTTGTGTTAAAGCCATTTTTGTTCATATGTGTGACCCACTCTTTGCAACAGCCACAATTTTTACTTTTATACACAGTGAGTTCACTATTTGAATCATGTGTGTGTTGATTGCTGTTATGGGTTAAGGGTTGATTACTAGTTGTTGCCATCACTGGCAAATTGCTCATAAAAAGTAGTAATGAAGCAAGGTAAGCTGTTCGCATGTTGTACTCCTTAATTGGACCAGTGGATATGAGTGATTTTCCATCCATTGTCGGTATTTTTGAGTGTTATTGTTTCCATTCCAATACTCTTTATTTCTTTCCCTTTGTAGCTGCCTTCGGTTGAGCTTCTGGCAATTGAGAAAGCTATATCGCCCTGCGTGAATACCTGATGCTCTAATAATGTGCTTTCAATGGCTTTTAAAAATGCCATATCTGCATGCATATGGTGATTTGCGTATTCATCTGCTGAGCGTTCAATACCGCCTCCTTCAAAAATAATAACATTGTCAGCGAGTAGTTTACGAGCTGTGACTTGATCACCCTGTTTTAGTGCTTTTTTAAACGCGGTTACAGTGTGTGCGGGTTCACTGTCGATACCAACAAATAAGGTGCTTTTGTTTGGATGAGCTTCATCACCGTGTGCGTTAACAGCAAACGAGCTGAGTGCACCTAAAAGTAGCAGTGATATCATTTTTAATTGTGATGTGTTTTTTAGCATGCGTTTTTTCTCTACTTCATAGTTAAATAGGAGGGCCAACAAGAGTGGTAAAAACACTTGTTGTGATAAGTACAAAAAGCGCTATGACCATTTCAACAGCGATAGAGCCTTTTAAGGTTTCAAAATACCGTTGCCGGTTAATATTAGGGACTAAAAATAGTTTATGCCATGCGCCAAGCAAAAGCATGGCGCTGACAAGCAGTAACTTCAGTAAAATTAATTGGCCATAAGTTGAAGTAAATAATGCAGAAAATGAGTGCAGATACTGTTGTAAAAGCGCCAAGCCAGACACAAGCAATACAACCACAATAATGATGGCCATTTGTCCAAAGTGATGCATTATTTTTTCAACGTCGGTTTTGATAAGCAAGGTGCAGCTTTTAAGCAATGGCCATAATGCGCCAATCCAACAGGCTAAAGCCGCAAGATGAAAGGTCAAAATACTTTTTACTAAGCCATTTTCATTGGCACTGTGACCAGTAATAGAAAAACTATACGCAATAAGAGCCGCTATGATTAGCATAAGAGCAAAGTTGAATTTTTCTGCGTTGTTATTTTCTGCCTTCACATTCCACAAGGAGGCAACCATAAGTGCGACTAAGAAACTAACAATCCTTAAACGCGCTTGCTCGCCAATAACCGAGTACCAAACAATCTCGAGCATTGGGCGATCTAACATTCCCATAAAACCTGATTCGGCAATGGCACCTGCCTCTATTGGTGTTTGCAAAATAGCCGCTATTAAACCAACCATTAAGCATTTGATTTGCCAGTGCTTCAAGAAATATAAAAACGCAGTATGCTGGTTTCCATTAAGGTGAAAATGGCTAATAAAGCGTATCAATAATGTACCTGCAAGTGCTGCTATAGCCGTATAGTTTGCTAGTTTCATTAACAGTAAAAGCAGCGACCACTCACTAAATTGCATTGTCATGACCTAAGGCTAGTGATTATGGTTACCGTGGCCATTTTCTGGCATTTTTGTTTTATTACTATGCTTTGTAGCATGGATCATGAAAGTGAATTCCCCTGTCATTTTATGGCCATCACCACCGAGTGCGATCCATTTTACCGTGTAATTGCCTTGCTTTAAGTGTGGCAGAGGCCAACTAAAATCACTACTTGGAGCTGCTGTAGGCTTAAAATCGAAGTCGATAGGTTGTTTATGTGCATCTTGAACGACTATTTTTGCTAATCTTACTTTTCCGCTAAACGCGAGCGATAGCTGCTCAGGGCTACTCATTAACATTGCTTTATCTTGTGGCAGAGTGTGTGTTACTGAGACATGAGCCGATGCCATAAATGGCATTGTTAGTACGAACATGAGTGCGACATACTTAAAAAATTTCATAATTACCTTCTTACTTGTTATTAAAAATTAAACAGATTGCAACAAAGTGTGACGTAAAAAACGATTACTGACTCTGTTAATAAATAGAAAAACATGCCATAAGTTTAGAAAGTTGACCTGTCTTCAGCATGACGTGAACATGACAAAGTTGTAATCTTGGTGTCATGTTGCTGTTGTGATTAAAACACCATAATAATAACGGCTATGATTTTGATGAAGGATTGAAATGCGCTTACTAATAGTTGAAGACGAATTAAAAACAGGAAATTACCTAAAACAAGGTTTAACTGAAGCCGGTTTTCAAGTGTCACTAGCGCGAAATGGACTCGATGGTCATCATTTAGCCATGACAGAATTATTTGACGTAATAATTCTCGATGTGATGTTACCTGATGTATCTGGGTGGCGAATTTTACAATCACTTCGCGAAGCAAAAAAACAGACCCCTGTTCTTTTTTTATCAGCGCGAGACAGTGTCGATGACAGAGTTAAAGGGCTTGAACTAGGGGCTGATGATTATTTAATTAAACCATTCGCATTTTCTGAAGTGTTAGCAAGAGTGCGCACTTTACTTAGGCGAGGCGGCACACAAAAAGTAGAAGATGTCTTAAAAATAGCCGACCTAGAAATGAATATTCCAAAAAGAAAAGTTCAACGTGCAGGCCAACGCATTACCTTAAGTAATAAAGAGTTTAGTTTACTCGAGCTATTACTGCGCCGTGAAGGGGAAGTACTGCCTCGTTCATTAATCGCTTCACAAGTGTGGGACATGAATTTTGATAGTGATACCAACGTGATTGATGTTGCAATAAGAAGGCTTCGCAGCAAAGTGGATGATGATTTTACAGTAAAGCTAATACACACAGTAAGAGGGATGGGATACAAGTTAGAGGCAATGCCTAATGCGAGTTAGCACGCGACCCTTGTCATTAACGATGCGAGTTTTGTTATTTGTAGCAATAACAATTATTGGCTGTTTCACCTTTGTGGCCTCACTCATAAATAGCTCAATAGAGCATCATTTTTTGCAACAAGACAGTGGCGAGTTACAGGTTATCACGCAATCAGTTGAGTCTGTATTATCACAGCCTTTTCAATCACAAAAACAGCTTGAAAACGCATTGTCGATTGCTGTTGTTGGGCATCATGGGGTGTACTACCAAGTAAATACGTTAGAGGGAGAGCTTGTATATCAAAGCTCCCATAATGATTTTACTGAATTAGCAATGCGCGCGAAAGCTTCTCAGGGGTTTAAAAAGGAGAACATAATTACATGGCATACAGGCAGTAAGGCGTATCGTGCATTAGTCAGTGAGCTAGAGACATCTAAACAGCATTATAAAATAGCCGTTGCGATTGATATGAGCTTCCATCTGCGCTTTTTAACCCAGTTTAAACAGAGTTTATGGGTCATTATGTTAGGCTCGGCTGTGTTAGTGTTGCTTGTCGCATGGATTGCTATACATCAAGGTCTTAACCCTTTACGTGGGTTAACTCAAAAAATGCTTGATATACAAACCAATAAAATGGATGTCAGGTTAGATCATAATAATGTTCCTGTTGAGCTTGAAAACATGGTGCAGTCTTTTAATGTGATGTTAGATAGGCTGCAAAGTGAGTTTATTCGCTTATCTAACTTTTCCAGCGATATAGCTCATGAGTTAAGAACCCCCTTAACAAATATCATTACCCAAACGCAGGTGGGCTTATCAAAATCAAGAGCGGTTGTTGACTATCAAGAGCTGTTATTCTCAAATCTTGAAGAGTTAGAAAGATTAACAAAAATGGTCAATGACATGCTGTGGCTTGCAAAAACTCAGAACGGTTTAATAAAGCCAAAACAACAAATTTTGCAAAGTCATGACGAGATAGCGTCGCTATTTGACTACTTTGATGCGTTGGCGGAAGAAGTAGGTATTTGTTTTAAAACAGAGGGTGAAAACCTGCGTTTTTACTGTGATCAGTTACATTTTAGACAGCTGTTATCAAACTTACTCTCTAACGCTATTCGGTATACCCCAAAAGGGGCTTCAATTTCAGTTAAAAGCGAAAAAGTAAGCGCAGATACAGTGTGTATTTCGGTTGTGAATCCCGGTGAGAAAATACCCGCTGAACATTTACCGTATTTGTTCGACCGTTTTTATCGGCCGGATAAATCAAGACAAAAACACAGTGATGGTGTGGGGCTCGGTTTAGCCATTGTTAAAGCGCTCGCAGAGGCCAATGATGGCGCGATAAAAGTTTACTCCGACGAGCACGAAACGTGTTTTAGTGTGTATTTAAAGTCAGCTAAATTAACGTGAGCGCACCTATCTGAGGATATTAAAACGCAGCGCTCACTGTAAAAACGCTATTGTAAAAATAAAAGCAAGAGTAAAATACTTTAATCAGTCGTGATCAAAACCCTCCAGTTCTTCGTATAACACTTTTATTAATCGTTAAAGTTAATTAATCTCTCAATGTATGAAACAGCGTTAATCACATGGGGTCGTGTTTTACACGTATAACCTCATTTCACCCGACCTTTTATGTAGTCATGCCTTACCTTTATTAAATACAGTTATTGGCAAAAAACGTAATCTTCCTAGACACTTGATTCTGAGTGCTCTACTTTTAGCGTATGTAACCTAAAGGAAACCAGTTTATGTGGTTCACTAATCGCAAGTTGCTGTCTGAAATTGCTGAATTAAAAAAGCAAACAGTTGAGTTTGAAAATATAAAGCAAGAATTGAAAGAGGAAATGCTGTACTTTTTGCTAAGCAAAGATGGCCGTATTCTCGAAGTTAATCAACTATTTGCAACCGCGATAGAATACAAAGAAAGTGAGCTTGTTGGTTTAAATTTCAATGACCTGATTGTTAAAAAGTCGCTCAAAAAACCTCACACACAAAAAATGCTTTCAGCCATAAAAAAAGTGAGCCATTGGCATGGCGCTTTGCAGCTCGTAACGCAGTCTGGGCGTGAGTTATGGCTTAGAAGTATTGTACAACCAATTAATAATGAGTTAGCTGTTTACTCGGCAGAGCTTACGCGCACTATTTCTCAATCAAGAGAAAAAGAAGATATGCTTGCGGCTTTGAGTCGTTCATCTGCGGTTATCGAATTCAGCTTAGACGGTATTATTTTAAACGCCAATGATAACTTTCTGACCTCTATGGGTTACTCCAAAAGCCAAATATTGGGTAAACACCACAGTATGTTTTGCGACCCTGAAGAAGCTAAATCGAACGCTTATAAACAGTTTTGGTCTGAATTAAAACACGGACGGTTTATTTCTGATCGTTTTAAAAGATTAGATAGTTACGGTAACGAAGTATGGTTAGAAGCCTCGTACAATCCAATTCATAACAATGATGGAGAACTCTATAAAGTCGTAAAGTTTGCAACAGTAATAACCGATCAGATGCAAAGAGAATTTGCAATATCTGAAACGGCTGGTATTGCTTATGACATTTCTAAACGAACAGATGCCGACGCTGAAATAGGGTTAGGTGTCGTAAAGCAAACAATTGTTACAGTGAATAACTTATCAAAGAAACTCGAAGTAGCCAGCGAAAGTGTTAATAACCTCGACGTACAGTCGTCTAAGATTGCTCAATTAGTCGAAAGTATTAAAGGTATTGCTGATCAAACTAATTTGCTGGCATTAAACGCTGCTATAGAAGCCGCGAGGGCGGGTGACCAAGGACGAGGTTTCTCCGTTGTTGCAGATGAAGTTAGGCAACTGGCATCAAGAACGAGTTTGGCCACAGAGCAAATAATCAACGTCGTGTCTGAGAATAAAGCGCTTACTCAAGATGCGGTAACCGAAATTGAGTCTAGTTTAGCAGAGGCCAAAGATGCCTTGGAGTTATCAAAGAAATCAGGCTCTGTTATTAATGATATTCAAAAAGGGGCTAAGGAAGTTGTTGAGGCCGTCGGGCAGTTTAGAACCAGTCTTTAGGCACCAATGTGCCTAAAAACTGTGTAGGCCAGGAAATGATAAATTTTCACTCCTGCTGCTGTAGTAGCTAAGCACTGAATATGCATGAACGAAGCCGTTGTTTTAAAAATAGATAGATTAGCGCTTTAAAGCTATAAATATACCAACTTCCTGGTTCATGTAGGGGAGCCTACAGTTATCTCTCTCGACATTACTATTGTAAGCTCTATTTTGGAATAGAGTAAAATAAATATGCTTTCTTATGTCATTGGCAATGAAACTATAATCTTTTTGGAATTTATACTACGTGATAGTATTATTTTAAATATCAACTAACTGATATAAAAGAAATAAATATTAATTAATCCCTTTGTAAGTTCGCCTTCTTAAAGCTCACTTTAGGAGGGTATGTGTTTTCGCTATATGTAATCTTCATAGAAAACAGCCTCTGTAATAAATTCTTCATCATAAAAATTGTCTGCTTTTTGAAAAAAAAAGCTCTTTAAGAGTGTTCTGCCATTTAACTATTTAACCAGTAACACGGAATTTTTATGGACACTCTATTAAAGAAAAGCATTATCTCAAGCGCTATTTTATCGGCGTTAAGTATTACTCCCCAAGTAGCTGCACAAGCTGATGAGCAAATAAAAGATATGGAAGTGATTGAAGTTTCCTCTTTCAGACGCTCTCTTATCAAAGCAAAAGATATGAAAAGAGAAGCTATGATTGCCCGAGATTCTATTTTGGCTGAGGATATCGCAGATTTTCCAGATTTGAATTTAGCAGATGCGCTGCAACGTGTACCAGGTGTGACTATTACACGTGAAGCCGGTGAGGGAAGACAAATTTCTTTGCGTGGTCTCGGCCCTGATTTCACTCGCGTACAAGTCAATGGCATGGAGGCAATGGGAACATCATCATCTCCTATGGATGCTAAAGGCGGAGTAAGTCGAACACGTGGTTTTGACTTTAATGTATTCGCAGCAGAACTGTTCAACCGTATCGACGTGAATAAAACATTTTCTGCTGATCAAGAAGAAGGGGGGATCGGCGGAACTGTTGGTTTGTATTCAGCCAAACCATTTGATTATGACGGTGCCAAGGGGGCAATTTCAGTTAAAGGCGGTTATAACGATAATAGCGAAGAAACTGACCCGCGTTTTGCAGGCTTGCTTTCTAATACTTGGGGGAATTTCGGTGCATTAGCTTCTGTTGCTTACAGCGAGCGCTCAACAACTGAGTTCGGTACAAATACAACTCGTTGGCGTAAAGAAGGTGGAAAAATAACGGCAGATGAAAGTAACACTGAACTTCAAGCTGAATTGGATTCTACAGAGCTTTGGTTCCCAAGAGGTCATAGATACTCTTTATGGAACAATAATCAAAAAAGATTAGGTGTTACGGCCGCACTTCAATTTAAGCCAAGTGATGACGTAAGTTTAACGCTTGATGTATTACATGCGAAATTAGAAAACGAGCAAAATGAGCATCACTCTGCGGTAAAAGATAATAAAACAGTTAAAGATTTAGAGTGGATTGATAATGATGGGCAAAAGGAAGTCATCTATGCGAGTTACGCAGATGCAACGTGGCGTAATGAAAATTCAGCACGATATAACGAATCTGTATTTGATCAATATACGCTAACTTTGGATTGGTCCTTAAATGATGACCTAAGCATGATGGCACTCGTTGGAACGAGTTCTTCAGATTTTGATCAACCACGAGTTCAAAAGTCTAATATTCATGCAAAAGGTAAAGTTGACATTATTACTGATTTTACCCAAGACAGATTTTATGGCCTTAGCTACTCGCCGGATTTTAATACGACAAGCCGTGATCAGTTCGAGATAAAAGATATTTACCTTCAAGAAGACTACATAACAAATGATTTTGATACAGCTAAAGTTGATTTCACTTATTTAGTAGGTGACTCCGGCACAGTGAAGTTCGGGTTAAATTATAAAAAGTTTGAAAACAGTGCCTACCAACTTACGCAAAGTAACGCGCAAAATATTGCGAATCAAAATACAGGTTTTCTTACTTTAGACGATAACCTTGTAAACGTATTTACTCAGCATCCTGATCATCAATGGGTACAAGGCGATTTAAGTGCATTACTAGATTTTTATGGTTTATCTAACTATCGAATCGACGCCTCAATGCTAACTGAAAATGACAAATCTCCAGTAAGTGAAACAACCCAGGCTGCTTATGCTGAGTATCAATTTGAAAGTTCTATAGCAGGTAAGCCTTTACATGTTAGTGCTGGCCTGCGTTACTTTGATACAGAAATTAAAGCGTCGGGTATCTCAAATGGTATCGATATTGAGTCAACGCGAAACTACTCAGATATATTACCTACCTTAAACATGGTTTATGAGCTAGATGAAGATATTTTATGGCGCTTTTCTGCCAGTAAGAATATCACTCGTCCTTCACTGGGCTCGTTAAGTTATAACGCGACAGTGTCTCAAACCTCCGGTGAGGCGATTACTAGCGTGAATATGGGTAATCCAGAACTAGAGCCGTTCGAGTCAGTGAGCTTTGATACCTCGTTTGAATGGTACTTCGAAGATGTTGGCTACGCATCAGCTGCTTTTTACTACAAAGACATTGATAACTTTATTGTAAGTACAACAACGGAAGTTGTGTATTCATCTTTAGGTTTACCCGCAGAACTGCTACCTGCGGATAAGTCGATGGACAGTATATTTTACTTACAACGGCCTGAAAATATGGATTCATCAAAAATCAAAGGCGCTGAAATTGCATTCTCTAGAGACTTTGATTTTTTAAGTGCACCATTTAACAACTTGGGTATCGTCGCAAATTATACCTATGCCGATGGTGAAGCTATGTATCGTGACATTTACGGGGTTGAAGGTAATAACCAAACTAAGCCATTCACAGGCCTCTCAAAAAATAGTTATAACTTTACTCTTTATTACGAAGTTGACTCATGGGGAGCGCGCGTTTCAGCTGCTTATCGTAGTCCTTATATTGCAGGAGCGTCATCAAGTGGTGATCAAGATGAAAGTGGCTTCCATAGTACAACATATATTGATTTTTCAGCATTTTATCAGTTAACAGACAGTGTAAAGTTAAGCCTTGAAGGTATTAATTTAACTGATGAGCGCGAAGAGTTTTATAGCGACTCACATGACAGAGCGTATAACACGACGACAAGTGGACGTACTTATATGCTCGGCTTGACAGCTGAATTTTAACTTTATTTAAAAGCCACAAAACACCTGTTTTGTGGCTTTGCTGAGATTTTTATAATGATTAATCGATACACGCTTTTTTTTGTAACTTTTATTTCTGGCTGTTCAACTCATTCACCTCAAAGCCCGCATGAAGAATTTATCATCCCTGAAGGAGACAGGACTTGGCTAGCCGGTGATCATCACATCCACGGTAAGTACAGTGCAAAATGGAACTTAGAAACAACCCCTCCGACTCCAATTCTCTTTGGCGACGCACATTATTTTACTGCGCTCAATGCGACGATGGCGAAAATGCATGGTTTAGATTGGATGGTGACGACAGACCATGGTGGCCCCGGGCACAGTAAACTGAATTTAGAGCAGGCTTACCCAGAATTGCTAGATTCAAGAAAGGCTGTTCCGCAGGTATTACAGTTTTATGGTATGGAGTTTGACATGCCATCTGCTCGTCATGGCAGTTTAATTATTCCAAAGAGTGAAAAAGAGGCTGAACAACTTTTCGAAATTGAAAGTAAATTTAATCGTCGAGAAGTATCACCTCATGAGTATTTAAGAGGTACGCAAGCGTTTATGCTCAAAGCGCTTGAGTATATGCAAACAATGTCACCCAAGCCCATATTGGCAGTTAATCACCCCTCACGACAAGCACCAAAACTAAATGTGTTTACTAAAGTAACGCCTGAAAAGATGCGTCAATGGCAAGATGCTGCACCGGATGTTATTACCGGTATGACTGCAATTCCAGGTCATCAGGCTGCAAGTATTAACCCTGATGGTTCAAATGATCCCACAGCCGAACGTGCTGAATATTATGGCTACCCAACCCATGGTGGAACAGATCAAATGTCGGCGATTGTAGGGGGTGTTTGGGATAGTTTATTGGGTGAGGGGCGCAAATGGAGTGTCACAGGTGTTTCTGATAGCCATGCACATTACACTGAAGGGCGCACAGACTTTTGGCCAGGAGAATATGCGAAAACCTATGTGTATGCTAAAAAAGATTACGCTAGCGTATTAGAGGCATTTAGAGCAGGAAATGTGTTTATAACTACAGGTGATCTCATCGATAGCTTATTTGTCTCTGTTTCACAAGGTGAACAAAAGGCACAAATTGGAGAGTCACTAACGAATAATAACTCAGCTCCTCTTGTCGTAAACATTGCATTTAAAACCCCAAAACAAAAAAACTTTAATGGCGACTCCCCCTCTGTAGCAAGAGTAGATCTAATTTATGGTGAGGTATTAAAGGATAAAAAGTTTATTAAGCAAAACATTAATCCAACAACAAAAGTAGTGAAGCGCTTTTATCCTAAAGACTGGAAAGAGCAAGGCGATTATCAGGTGATGTCTTTTACTTTACCCATGGGAACGAAAAAAGGTTATATCAGGGTTAGAGGAACTAATCTTCTCAACGAATTAGAACCAGAAGTTGATCTAAAAGGTGAAAATCCTTGGGATGACTTATGGTTTTATAGCAACCCCGTGTACATAAAGTAACTTATGAAAATGCAGAACTATAATCGACAATACAATTGTAATAATGCTGTTGTACTGTCGCAAACAAATCCCAAAAGTGTAATCAAAATGCCTGAAGTTGAAGAGCCACGTGAGCAGCAGTCTCTTTCAGAAAGTAGTCAATTACGAAGGTACTTATCTCGAAGAGCACAATGCTCAGATGAAGCGGCGGATATTTATCAAGAATCAGTTGTTCGTGTGCTAGAGCAGGCTAAAAAAAGCCCTATCTCTAATCCTATTGCTTATGCTATCAGTATTGCTAAAAATCTTTTGTCTCAACGAACACCACATAATGATGATGGAATTGAAGAACTTTCAACAACTCAAACAAATCCAGAGCTAAATTTACAAAGAACACAAAAGCTAGAGTTAATTTATCAAGCATTAGAGAGAATGCCAGAGCAGCGCCGGCGTGTTTTTGAATTAAGAAGGTTACACGGAGAAAGTAGAGAGTCTATCGCGAATCAACTGAATATCTCATCAGAAACCGTGACACGTCATATATCAAGAGCAATGGTTGATATTCAGCGCTACCTAGATGAAAAGATAAAGTAAATGCCAATAAAAGACACTCAAAAAATGAATGAGCATGTGTACCAAGAAGCCGCATTGTGGATTGATACGCTCGCAGATGGAAAACTTGATGATTTACAAAAACGCCGGTTTATAAAGTGGCTTGATTTAACACCACAGAATAGGCAGATTTTTGAATCTATGTTAGCAACATGGCAAGACCCTGATATTGAAATTGCTTTTAAACAGTTGAAGGCAATAAAAGCAAAACCTAAATATCAATTTGGTATGCTAGTCGCCTCATTTTGTAGTGCTATTGTATTGTGCTTTGCCGTATTTTTTTACCCCAGTCAGCAAACGCCAGAAGCTTATTTATTAACGGCTAAAAATCAGTCTGTAACATATAAACTTTCAGATGGAAGCCAATTAGAATTGCAAACATCGGGTGCGATTAAAGTTGCGTACTCGTCATCAACTAGAGAGCTTCTACTCCAAGACGGGCAAGCCTATTTTTCTGTTGCAAAAGATAAAAACCGGCCCTTTATTGTGTCGACTGATTTTGGTGAGATAAAAGCTGTAGGAACCCAATTTAATGTCGATACACACCCGTCTTTTGCTGAATTAACGGTGTACGAAGGCATCGTTGAAGTGAAGAACAGAGTAAATGGTCGTCACACGCTCGTAAAAGCAGGTGAGAGGGTTCGTATTGAAGCTGAATTAACGAGTGAGATAAGTAAAGTTGATCTAGCAAACATCGTTGATTGGCGTTCAGGGTGGATTGAAATATCAGATCAAAACTTGGCATATTTGATTGAGCATTTAAATAGATATAGTAAAAAGAAAATAATTCTAAAAACAACGCAGCTAATGAACCAGAAAGTAGCAGGTCGCTTTCGTCTAGATGATACAGACCAAGTTGTAGATATGTTGAGTCAAATGTACTCACTAAATATCTCAGAAAACAATGACTACCTCATATTAACGCCATGAGATTATGCTAATAAAATATTGGGTATTGGGATTATTATTGCTGTCGAGTGGGGCATGGGCGTCACAGCTGAGTCAATATCAGGTTAGATTTGAACAGCAGTCTTTAGAGGAAGCTGTAAACTTGTTTTCTCGGACTGTTGAACAGACAATTTTATATGATCCTAACCTTATTCAAGGTTATAAATCAGGCCCAGTTAGTGGAACTTTTACAGCGCGACAGCTAATTTCTAGATTACTTAAAGAGACGCCACTGTGCGCGAGTGAAATTAATTCTGGTTGGGTATTGTCAATTTGTCCTAAACAAAAAAAATCACAACCTTCTTCCGTGCCTGTGTTAAAAAATACTTTCGTTTCTCAAAGCTCGCCTATTCCCGAAGAAATCGTTGTTATGGGATTTCGCGATTCATTAAAAAAGGCGAGTGAGCTCAAGCGACTGGCATTAATCTCTCAGGATTCAATTTTAGCAGAAGATATTGCTGATTTTCCGGATTTAAACTTGGCTGATTCTTTACAGCGAGTGTCAGGTGTTTCTATCACGCGGGAGGCAGGAGAAGGAAGGCAAATATCATTAAGAGGACTTGGACCTGATTTTACAAAAGTAACAATCAATGGCATTGAAGCTCTGGGCATGACCTCATCGCCAATGGATGCTAGAGGAGCTGTATCACGTACGAGGGCATTTGACTTTAACTTATTTTCAGCTGAATTGTTTAGCCAAGTTGATGTACAAAAATCGTACGTCGCTTCCATGCTTGAAGGCGGAATAGGCGGTAATGTAGCGTTAAGCACCCCCTTACCTTTCGATTTAAAAAAGCCCGTTAGTATTTTTTCATATCGACATGGTATCAATTCAAATAATCCGCAATCAGATCCCCGAGTATCTATGATGTATTCTGGTTTATGGAATAACTGGGGTGGATTAATTTTAACGACATACTCTGAAAGGAACGCTACAGAATATGGAACAAATACAACTCGTTGGAGGCAAGAAAATAAACAGTATGTTGGTAAACTAGCCCACCAGCAAGAGTACCTCGATAGATTAGGTTTATGGTATCCGAGGGGACATCGATACTCCTTATGGAATAACAATCAAAAAAGGTTGGGAGTTACAGCTGCATTTCAATTTAAGCCTAACAGTAAATTCGAGACTGCAATACATCTACTGTATAACTCGCTAAAAAATGACTTAGATGAACATCATCTTGCGGTTAAAAATAACTACCGCGTAGCAAATGTAATCTGGGAAGAAAACAATACTGAAAATGAAGTAATTTATGCAGAGTATCCAGATGCATCATGGAGAATTGAAAACCGTAAAGATTTTAATGAGTCAGTTTTCAAGCAAATTTCAATTGATACACATTACACTGTGAAGAATGATTTGAGTTTGAACCTTGTAATCGGGGCAAATGACTCAGACTATCAACAGCCTAAATTAAATAAAGTTAATATTATTGCGGATGATCTACATATCATAACTGATTTTAGGCAAGATCCTTTTTATGGTACTAGTTACTCACCTAATTTTGATACAACTAATCCTTCAAAATTTAAAGTAAAAGATCTCTATTTTCAGGAGAATTATGTCGACACAAATGTATTTAACTCAAAAATAGAGCTTATTTACGATGTGAATCATGAGGTAGAGCTGCAATTAGGCTTAACTCATAGTACTTTAAAAAATTCAGGGCATGACCGAGTATTTTCTTATTATCCGACTGCTGAATCAGCAGAACATGGTGAGAGTGGGTTATTGTCATCGAAAAACACACAGGTGTTTAGCCAACATCCAGATTTGGAATGGGTGGAAGCCGATATCGATGAAATTCAATCTTATTATGGCCTAAACGATCTTTCATTGAGTTCTGAGTATGTTATACCCTCAACAAATTTTAATGTGGAAGAGAAAACAAACGCTTTCTATGCAGTATTAAAATCAGAAAATAACACTGATACTTACCCTATAAACTACCAAATAGGCCTGCGTTGGTTTCAAACAGATTTAAGCTCTATTGGGCTTTCAAAAGGTAATCTAACTCAACGTGATAGAAGTTACGTAAAATGGCTGCCAAGCTTCAACGTGGTTTGGGACTTTGCAGATGAGATGTTGCTGAGATTTGGAACGAGTAAAAATATTACACGCCCTTCGTTATCTGATTTGTCTTATTCTGCGAATGTTTCTCAAGCATCGAGAGCGGAAGGTCAAATTGGGAATATTTCAATTGGAAACCCTGAACTAAGCCCGTTCGAGTCTGTGAATATTGACTCGTCCTACGAATGGTATTTTAATGATCAAGGCCTTTTATCATTTTCATTATTTTATAAAAACATAAATAACTTTGTCATTGAACAAGTCGATTTGATCAAATACAGTGAATTGGGGTTACCACCCTCATTATTACAAAGTGGGGACTCAATTGATGACTTATTTATGGTTTCAAAACCAGTTAACTCAGACTCATCCACCATAAAAGGCTTCGAAGTTTCATTAATTAAAGACTTTGATTTCTTACCTTCCCCATTTAGTAATTTTGGTATCAATGCAAACTTTACTTGGGCAGATGGAAAAACCCTTTATCGCAACGTACAAGGCTCCGGTAAGAATCAGTTCAAAACATTCGCAGGCTTATCAAAACAAAGTTATAACCTAACTTTTTATTATGAATCCGATGATTGGGAAGCGAGAATTTCATCGGCCTATAGGAGCAACTACATACTTTCAGTAGAGTCTGGTAATACAGACCAAGATGAGTCTGGTTATCATGCTACAAACTATATTGACTTCTCGGCGAAGTATAAGCTTTCTGATCAACTTGAGCTCACATTTGAAGGTTTGAATCTGACAGATGAAAGGCAAGAGCTGTATAGTGATTCTAATGATCGTGCTTATAATACAACTAAAAGCGGTCGTAGCTTCTTTTTAGGATTTACGTTGAAGTTAGACTAACTTTGCAAGATATAAGTGCTTAATAAAAGACCCAATTAATTTATTAACTCCCTTTTGTGTATATAGTTCTCTTGAACATCTGCAAAGCCTACTTTTAATACTTCTGTGTATTTAAAAACCTAATTTTTAACCTTCAAGTGCCTTACTAGTCTCACTGTCTAATTAGGTTGGTATTTCCTGACTACAGTTAATCATTCAATCTTGAATGATTAGAGAGTGATGCGGGTGTGTTGTTTGATCTAGATCTGAGTTCACTCTGATAATACGAGTGAGGGAATTGTATGCAAATATACTTTTCTATTTTGGTAATGCAAAGCGTATTGCCAACGATAATGTAAGGCGTGGCTTGAGGGCAATGAAGGAGTAGCGTGCTACTCTTTTTTTAAATTTAGGTATTAGAGAAAGTTCGCAAAACATTTATCGTCAATAAGTCATAAAAATAGCATTAGTCTCATACTTTTTGATTTTATTTAATATTCAGATATTATTCAGTTTCATCAAAAGGAAATTGAATGAAACACATATTACTCATCATCACAGGGGCTAGCCCTCAAGTACTTACCGAAACCTTGTTTGCTATCCATAAGCAAGGTAAAAGTCTGCCAAACGAACTATATGTAATCACTACTCAAAGTGCCAAGCCTTTGCTGGTAGATGGGCTATTCAAACAAGGTCATTTTCAACAGTTATTAACAGACTACAAATTACCAGAGATTGAGTTTTCTGAGAAAAATATTTGGCGTATTGAAGATCAAAACGGTCAACCTGTTTTGATGCCAGTACTTAGGATATGCCATGTGACAACTTCCACAACTGGCGCATGACAGGTGAAAAAATTAAGCAAGGATTTAAACGTTATAATTAATAATCTAAATGTATTTACGGAATGCAAAGCCATATAAATAGCGATGTATTAGATGCATCGCTACAGTTATTGAAGCTAGCATTATTGTGTAGCAAAAAAATATAAAAGGAGTGACAATGGAGTTTGAAGAGTTTTTAAGTACTTATATGAGTGAAATTAATTCTGAGTTCTTAAAGTCTAGAAGTAGTGATCAGCAAGCACTGTTTACTGAAGTTTATGGTTTGATTCGTCAGTATTTCCCACAGTGTGATTGCTACACAACACACAACGCCAAAGAAAAAAAACGTTTCTTTAAGTTTGGTGTAAAAGATAGAAACGGAAAGGGAAAGCCACGAATTTCAGTAAGTTTTTTTGCAGATACATTAAGAGTATCTGTTAATAGACATTTTTTTAAAGAAAGAAAAATTATAGAACCAAGCTCAATTGAAGAGCTATCGCCATTTTTAGAAAATATAAAGGATCAATTAAATGGTGAAATGGATGGGGCCCAAAGAAACCCTAAAGATTATTCTGGGGATGAGGAAGCCACAGAGCAAGATACTACAGAGCAACAGTTCATTAATGATAGCTGTGAGTATGACGATTCTTTATGTCCTTTAAACCAAATTTTATATGGCCCTCCAGGAACAGGTAAAACTTATCATACAATTGAAGCCGCAGTAAGAGCCGCTGAGCCAGAGAAATACAAAGCGCTAAAAAGAAACCCAGCTATGAGTACAGCAAAAACACAAAGAGAAGAGATTACAAAACTCTACAAATCTTTGGTAGATGATGATCGTATTCGTTTTGTGACATTTCACCAAAGCTATGGGTATGAAGAGTTTGTTGAGGGGCTTAGCGCTAAAACTGAAAATGAGCAGTTAAGTTATTATAAAAAAGACGGCATATTTAAAGAGATATGTAATGTTGCCACTAAACAAGTTGATTTAGACACCGATAGTTTAATTAATCCAAAAGGAAATGTTTGGAAAATATCAATAGAAAGTACAAACAAAAACCCTGCAAAAACTTATAGTTATGAAAACGATATCGCAGTCATAGGCTGGAGTGATACTGGTGACTTAAGTACGGGGGAACGTAATGATTATTTTAATGGACTTGGTTCTAACAATCAGAACTCATTGACTTCATTTACTCAAGAAGCTGATGTTGGCGATTTAATTCTTTGTATAAATAGTAAATCTTCAATTGAAGCGATTGGTGTTATAACTGGAGATTACTTTTTTAATGAAAGAGGAGTGCCAACAAGGCCTGATTTTTGCCACCAAATTCCGGTGAAATGGTTAGCTAAAGATCTTTCAATTGATTTAAAAAGCTTAAATGATAGTAAGAACTTCCACATCCCAACTTTTTGTTTACTTTCCAGGTTTAATGTAAATAACACATTATCATATTTACTTGAGCAGGGTATCAATGTAGAAACTGCACATAGAGTAAAACAAGCCGATAACTACGTTTTAATCATTGATGAAATTAACCGAGGAAATATTTCAAAGATCTTCGGTGAGTTGATCACTTTAATCGAACCATCTAAACGTTCAGGAAAGCATGAAGCCCTTGAAGTGAGGTTGCCATACTCTGGTGATAAATTTTCAGTACCAGAAAACCTTTATATCATTGGCACTATGAACACAGCTGACCGCTCATTAGCCATGATGGACACGGCACTGCGCCGCCGTTTTGATTTTGTTGAAATGATGCCACAACCTGAGTTGTTCAAAGATAAAGTGGTTAAGGGGATTAATTTAGAACAGTTACTTAAAACAATGAATAAGCGTATTGAGGTGCTTTACGATCGAGAGCATACATTAGGGCATGCTTTTTTAATTCCTGTTTTAGACGCTTTAAATAGTGAAGATAGTTCTGAAGAAAAAGCCTTTGGTGAACTTAAAAACACGTTTAAAAATAAAATCATCCCGCTACTTGAAGAGTACTTTTTTGAAGATTGGAATAAAATTCGCTTAGTTTTAGGTGACAACAGAAAAGAAAAAAGTGAATTAAAACAATATATTTTTGTGGAATCTAAAAGCGAAGAATATAACCATATTTTTGGTGAAAATCATGGCTTAGAAACCTACGAAGACACTAAAACCACATACACCTTAGCTGATTTTAACGCTGAAGGTTCAGTATGGAATAGCCCGAAAGCTTATCAGGCTATTTATGATGATACATTGCTTAAAAGGCCTGCGAATATTAGTGATGATGCAGGTGAAGTTATACCTTTGAGTGCTCAGTAATGTCGGAAGTTAAAAAGCAAACTACAGTTTTTGAGTTTGGCTATTTAGGTAATGATGATGAGATAAGTGTCAAAGCGCAAGCATCACCTAAAATACAACCTATTTCTGGAAATGCATATAGATATTTAAGAAAGTTATGTTTATGTGATGACTCAGAAAGTCGATTTATGCGCTTGGGGCAAGTTGATAACTGTGAAGTATTACAAGTTAAAAACTATGCTGGTGTGATTTTCACACCCGATGGAACTCAAATAGAGGTATTGCCTAAAGTAGCTAAAAATAGTGATGAAAGCACCTCGCGTGCGTCATTACTAATGATGCTTAAATCACTCAAGCAGTTTAGGCACTTACAAACTAATAACGCTAATTTAGCTGAAAATAAAATACCTTTACTAGAGGTTTTTATAAGCCAGTTTTTAGCTTCTGTAAATACCTTAATAAAGCGCGGGCTTAAAAGTGACTATGTACTAAAAGAAGGTAACGTTGCCTTTTTAAAAGGTAAGCTTTTGGTAGGTAAGCAAGTTAAGCATAACTTTATCAATAAACATAAGTTTTATGTTGAGTACGAAGAGTATTTACAAGATAGACCTGTTAATCGATTAATACACACCGCACTTGTGAAGGTGAAAGGTTATAGCCGCTGTGCTAATAACCAAAAATTACTGCAAGAGTTATTATTTGCTTTTGCAGACATACCACTAAGTAATAATGTAAAAAATGACTTTGCCAGCGTTAAGCTAGATAGAGGAATGAAGTATTACGAAGCCCCACTGGCGTGGACAAAGCTAATTATTGATGGGTTTTCCCCGTTAACTTTGCAGGGCAAAAGTAATGCATTTTCGTTGTTGTTTCCAATGGAAGCAGTGTTTGAAAGCTTTGTTGCTCAGTATTTAAAAAAGCATATAACCGGTATTGGCGAGTTGTCTGCGCAGGTTGGCTCTAAATCGTTAGTTGATTACGATAGTATACCTTACTTTTTACTAAAGCCTGATTTATACATATCACGTAAAGTGGATAGTGACATTGTTTTGGATACTAAATGGAAGGTAATAAACGAGAAACATTCAGCGCGAAGAGACAAGTTTGGTCTCTCTCAAGCTGACTTTTACCAGATGCTTGGCTATGGCCATACTTACTTAAAGGGTAAAGGCTTTCTAGTGCTTATTTACCCAAAAACGGAAGTGTTTACTAGCGCGTTCCCGCACAGTTTTAATTATGAAGGTGGCACGTTAAAGCTCTGGGTTGTTCCTTTTGATATTAATCCCAAAAGTGAAAACCGTATAGAGTTACCGTTTTGAGCGTTAAAAAGTATACAGTCATTTTACGTGTAAAAATTTAAGGTTAAGTTTTATGTTGATTGATAAAAATAGAATTAAAAACGGAGTTGTTGAAGAATATAAAAAGTCAGGAATTGATTAAAGCTAGGGCTTAGTGCATCTAGCCGTTCTTACGTTAAGTGCATTAGACACTTTAGGGAAGTTTGAAGAGTTATACGGCAATTTTTTTATGGTCAAGTGTGGGAAAGAAAGGCCTGCTCTAAACTCGCATGAGTTTAGGTATTTGATTGAAGAAATAAATGAGTACTATGTAATAGTAATGGAATTTCCTCAGAACTTAAAAAGGGAATTATCTTTTGAGTTTTAATATGATATGTAGGATTTGGTTTGTTGGTTTGTTGGTTTGTTTTCAAGAATATTTTCGAAACACTATTAAGCGATATACCTTTTTTGGTGCGTAAAGGCTAAGTTAATAACTGATAATTTTTGGCTGTTACTTTGAAAGGTTATAAATATAAATATTTTAACAAGGATGGAATAAACTCATGCCTAATTACATTTACCCAGAAGCAATTGAAGCTTATGCAGCATCTAAGTTTAAAAAGCTACCAGCGGACTACCGAGACTTAATCGTTTCTAAAACAGTTAAATATGCAAAAGCAAATGACTCTTTTGCTATCCAGTCCCAAATAAGTAAAGATCATTTACCAGACTGGGCGAATTCACTATTGAGTAAAGGTGAAGAGGTCCATCGCTTTAAACCAAATGAGCAACTAGAAAAAGACCTACATAAAATTACAAAGTTTATCAATGAACTCGTTGAAATTAGTAAAAAGAAAACTAAGGGCGATTTACATGCAAAAGCACTAAAAAACATGCGTTCCATTGAACACTCCCATTTTAAAGGCTTATTAAATCTTGCTGAAGATTGGTTTAGAAATATTGACCGCAAGGTGTTTTTAGAAAATACAAACGAAGCAAAGAAAGACTTGGACCTAGGGGATTACTTCTGGTCACCTGCAAGCCAAACTTCAGAAATAGAGCGTTGGGGCCAGCGATTGGGAGGGAATTGCTTAGCAGATGGCCATTACCATGATGAGCTTGAAAATGGTGAAGTTGAAATTTGGGGGCTGTTTTCTCGTTCTGAAAATTTACTAGCTGTAGCTGCTTTTATGGATAATCAGTTAGCGGATTTTGAGAGCAGAGGTAAAGATGGCGATGAACGATTAGAAAATGCAGCTCAATATAGAGAACAGTTACTTGAGCTTATTAAGTTCAATAATTACAGCGCCACATCCGAAGATGCTACCGAGGTTTTGGAAATACACGGCCAAACAGATATAAAAATATATAACGACGATAGTCCGGCTTATGCCATGTTCGATGAAAAAGAACAGACACTGTTAATATATTCTAAATTACTTAAATGTATCATCCCCTTTCAGTTAGGCTCTATTTGTGAGCAAACATCACCTTCACTTCAGTTTGATATTGAATATGAACTAAATAGAGATGTTTCCCCTGAGGTAATAGATGAAATTTGCGTAGCGTTAATTCAAGCTTACGATAACAAAATCACGCCAGAGTGGTTTGATCTTAGCCAATTACAAGAGTTTTCAAGCAGTGGTTTATATTGGAAAGACCCAACAGCAAATAAATTTTCTACAGATTGTAACTTTGTATTTTCTGAGTTAGACGGTGAGCTATGGTATCAGTACTCTAAATGGGGGGTAAAAAAATTAACCAGTCATGACCTAGATGGCTCACACGTTGTCGATAATAGAAATAGATTTGCTCAAAGATTTGCAAGTAAAGAACAACGAAATAGAGAACTTAAATTTATTTGCAAACATATTGATGCGTTTCCTGATCTCATGCACAGTCAAACCGGAAATGTACACCTTACCCCTACTATCTCTAACGGGAAAGTTCTAAAACCAAAGCAAGGGTGGAAACTAATTGATGAATCAGAAGATCAACGAATTAAAGTATACGAAAGGGTCGTAGATGATTACTTTGAGACATTACAGACTAAACAAGTAATTTGCTCATATAACAGTAAACTCAAAGCTGGCTGCTTAGTAAGGCAGCTATCAGCAAGAAAGCATGACGTTAAAATTCAAGCGCCAGGTAATAGCCCTGAAGCATACGAATTTATGATGCAAAACATCCCTTGGAATAGCTATTCTGATGAGTACTCAGAGCATAGCGTTCGACATAAAGACAATCACGTTAATGATAGTTTTTTAAATAAAAACGGTAATGGAATTATTCCTGATGAAAATGTTTTAGGAACTCCATATAAATATAAGGCTTACAAAAATAAAGCTTTAATTTTTGATGAAAACAACCTTCTTCAATTAGTTTTTTTATTGAAGGGTGACGTTATTACTCACGTTTACGAATTAAGAAAGAGCAAAAAATTAGCCAAAGACTTTTTTAAAATTATTGAAGTTCTTCATTATCAATTAGCAGACAGTATTAAAGAATTAAGAGTGTTGGGAATTAAAAATAATGTAGATGAATTAATTCAAACCATTAGATACGAAAGTAATACAATAGAAATTGTTAGATTTGATGACACGCTAGAAATAAACTACCAGAGTGAAGACGACGATGTTTGCCAAGTTGTTATTGATACTGATGAAATTTCTGTTTTCGGAAGTATTGCTTCGAAAGAGCAATATGATGATATGAGGCAGGCTTTATTATTTACCTTAAATTTAAAGCCATTAACTTTTTCTCATTGTAGCTTGAGCACATACGAAATTTTAGTGTTTTTTGGCATTATGCTTTGCTCAATAACAAACGAGTTTTTCCTTGAGGACCTTAATGAAGATGATACCCCACCAGAGGGGTGGATAATCAATCAAAACGGTATATCGAATAGATTATTTGATGAAGAGCAAAGCTTATTCTATAAAGATGGGCAATTTAATGTGAACTACCACAACATAGATTTGTTTACTAAAAATCAGCAGGCTATTAAAGAGCTTTTAAGTTGGTTTGAAAGCCGTATTGAACCATTAGAAGAGCACTTTGATTTAGTATTTAATGAATAATATTTTTAAAACTAGGTTGAGATATTTTTATAAAAACTCCGAAGATGATGAAATATAATTACATAATTAGTGTTTTACCATGAGCTCACAACGCCATTTAACAATTCTAGAGCTTTTGCCTTCACAGCCAAGCTCTATCTCTATTAACCAGCTTAAAAATAAACTCTTTGATAGTGGCATTAAGCTCTCTACTCGCATGCTACAACGCGACCTGCAATCTTTATACGAGCAAGGCTGTTTTGGCCTTGAAAAAGACACGCGAACAAAGCCTTATGGTTGGTCTATTAGTAAGGAATGGCGTGGAAATTCGACAGTGATGAGCACAGAGCTTGCTCAGCATTACTTAATGCTTGAGCAGCTTCTGCCGCAAAATATTCCTGTAGATATTAAACAAGCAATTCATGCTAAAGCTGATATTGCGTTACAGCGACTAAATGGCATCAAACCTGAGTGGTTAAAGCTAAAAAGTAATAGCTCGATTGAGGTGAATCTTGACAGCAAGGTTGTTGAACAAATCGAGCATGCAATAAAACATAATCGTTCAGCTAGTGCTGAGATTTATCGCGTTTTATATGACCAAGCGCACTGGTTGGCCTTTTCTGAACTCAGTTTTTATGGGCTTGAGGAAGACAATGGTATTTTAATGGCGCAGTTTATGGTGGGTGAGCTTCACGATAAATGCTATCAAATGCCAGTATATCGGATTCGTAATGTTAAGGTACTCCAAAAAACACGGCGTGAACCAAATCTTGAGCAGTTAAGCTCATTACGATTGGCAATTAATAAAGGTAAACGCCAAGAGCCAATTAACTTGGTCATCAAAGTGCCTACTCAATCGGCAATTAATCAAGGGTTTATAGAGCTTGGAGAGCTAATCGAAAAGCAGCAATTAGACGCACAAACCTCCTTACTCACTTTTAAAGTAGATGATACTCAACAATTAATTGATGAATTGTTTAAATTAGCTCATTGGTTAGAGGTCATCGAGCCTGTGGTTATTCGTAACAGAGTCATTAAAAAAATAAAGGCTGCCGCTAATATTTATAATCAGTAAGTTTAGGTGCGTCAAATATTGACGCACCTTGTTGCTATGCTCTTTAAAAAATAAGGAGCTGCAATGTTTGAATTAGTTGAAAAGTTAGATGGCTTGTCTATTGGCGTGTTTGGTATTGGCGGCTGTGGCTGTAACACAGTTAATACCATTTTTAATGAGGTTCAAAATCCACAAACGAAGTTTTATAACGTTAATACCGATAAGGTTGTATTAGAACACTCTCAAAGTGATGACTTTGTGTTGATAGGTGCAGAGCTTACAAACGGCTATGGTGCTGGTGCAGACCCAGCAATAGGGCTACTCGCCGCACAAGAAAGTGAAGAGCAATTATTAACGCTTATTAAAAGCTGCGATATTCTTTTATGCGCAACTGGCTTAGGCGGAGGCACAGGTACAGGCGCAAGCCCATACATAGCTAAGTTAGCCAAAGATCTAAATAAGCCCGTAATCTGTATTGCCACTTTACCCTTTACCAGTGAGGGGGACTTTAGGCGAAAAGTAGCCGAGCAAGGGCTTGATGAATTAAAGCAATATGCTAATGCTGTAGTTACTTTGCCAAATGATCAACTTATTGAAGTGCTAGGCAATGACATAGGCTTATTTGATGCCTTTAAACACAGCAATCAAATTTTACATTCTTTAATTACGTCTCTTATTGATATGTTGTGTTATCAGGGATTAATTAACGTAGATCTTCGCGACTTTCAAAGAGTAATGGATGCACAAGGCGATGCTGTCTTGGGGGTAGGTAAATGCGCCGATGAAAGCGATTTACAAACAGCTCTTACGCAAGCTCTGAGCAACCCTCTGGTTTGTAGTGTTGATATGAGTACAAGCACAGGTGTTATTGTACAAATTAATTGTGTCGATGAGATTTCATTAGGCAGTTACAACACCATTATGGATACAGTACGCCAACAAGTGAGCCCGAATGCGGTGGTTATTTGCGGTGCTTCCAAAATAACTAGTCTTGCTAATAATTTTGAAATATTAGTGATTGCTACAGGTGCAAAAAGTAAGCTTATTAAATCTAATTCATGGGAAGAAACGCCACCTCAAGCCGAGCCAGAAAAAGCGCCTAAACGAGTTGTATCTACTAAAAATGATATTTTTGATATTCCAGCATTTATACGTAGCCAATCTCCCGCACCTTCAGGTAAATAGCTTTGTAACTTTTAAGCGCTTATACACTGTGTATCAGCGCTCAGATTTAGATAATATTTAACTTTTACTAAATACTACCAAAGCAATGGTAATGAGGATCTGTAAAGAACTTGATGTTTGTATGCGCCAAAAAAAATTAGCTTTTATCTTTTTAACTATATACTTTTTAAACAATTTTTTGTCTAAATAGACATACGATGTATTGAGCTTTGTATTAAAAATAACTCGGCCTCTGGGAAAGTTGTAGTAGTCACTGTTGAATAGTGTTAACCCAAACAATTGGTAAATATTATTCTCCTCCCATTCGACTTGGTGTTGCAGTGGGCTATCGATAAAACCAAGTTGATCTGCCTTTAAGTCGATAGCATTTTGAGCTTTATAGACTAATGTGTTTTCAACGAACCAAAAAATACCAACTTTGCTATTCATATAGGACTCCTAAAATTATATCTCCCGACATTACTCGGTTAAGTCCAATTTAGAACCCTTCCTCATAGCCACATTTCTGCGAAAAATTTGTTTCTTATGTGGAGTTTGCTAACAACGCTGGTAGGGATAAGCCAATTCTAAATGTTATAAAACAGCTCACTAATCTCTTTACGCAATTTATGTTCGGTTGATGGCTCCTGACTAAAGTTAATCATTCAATCTTGAATGATTAGAGCGTGATGCGGGTGTAGAGCTTGATCTAGATCAAAGAATGTTTGCTCATTGCAAACTATATTACGCGGCTGCAATTTTTGTTATGTTTTGAAATTTTCGGTGAAGGTTTTAAAAGCGTAACTTCTTTATCTTCCTGTAAGGTTTGTCATGGCATTACTCATCAATAACAAATGTATTAACTGTGATATGTGTGATCCAGAATGTCCGAACGAAGCTATTTACATGGGCGCAAAGATTTATCAAATTGATCCTAATAAATGCACTGAGTGTGTCGGGCATTATGATAACCCGACCTGTGTTAGTGTGTGTCCTATTGATTGTATTAAGCCTGATCCAAATCACCGCGAGTCACTCGATGAGCTTGCTGAAAAATATGTACAGCTAACAACTGAGGCAACATAGCTAAGTCTGTTTGGCGTTTTTTAACAACGAATCGCCTTTGTACTAAACCGATATGTCTACAGGTTTACCTGTGCTTATATTGGGTCTTACAGTAACCTCTTGAGATATCGGGGTGGCGAAGTTTTAAATGTTTGGTTTGCCTGCCTGTTGCGCGTTTTCGCCAGAGTCTAAAGCTTGAGTTTGTTAGCTGCTGGCGCATTAAAGCGATCACGCTTTTTTCATTTAAGCCAAATTGTTGCTTTATTGCTTCGAACGGGGTTCTGTCTTCCCACGCCATTTCAATGATGCGTGATATTTCGTGGTCTAAGTGCTGCATTACGACTCCTTTTTGCTAGTTGTACGTGCCTGCAGCGCATTTAGATTACAAAATATCGTGATGCCACTGCTCTGCTAAAAAGTCGATAAAGGCTCGCACTACATTTTGTTGAAAATTTCGCGATAAATACACTGCCCATATATGTGAACCAACGGTTGTATACTCTGGCAGCACTTTTATAAGCTCACCGGATAACAAATGATCATTCGCTAAATCGCAGGGTAAGTGAGCAATCCCCATTCCTTGTTTAGCTGCTTTGAGTAATACGCCCATATCATTGGCGACTATGTTGCCCTTAACGGTGACCTTTTGTGTATTACCGTTACGTTGAAACTGCCACACGCTGTGTTTTTTATGGACAAGGCAATTATGCGTAGCTAAGTCATTGGGGTCGCTTATTGTATTGTGCTGTGCTAAATACGCCTTCGATGCGCATACCGCTGTTGCTATATACATAAGCTTGCGAGCAATTAACCCTTCATCAGGCTGGTGGATATAGCGCAGGGCAATATCTACGCGGTCATCAACAAGCTGCGATAGACTATCGGACAGTAATAACTCAAACCGAGTTTGTGGATGGCGCTTGGTAAATGCTTCAATGGCCTCAAACAGTTTATGTTGCCCAAGACCAATGGGAGATGCGAGTCGAATTGTACCGACTAATTCATTGTTATGACTGTGAGCACGGCTTTGTAAGTCAGACACTTGATTTAATATTTGCTGGCAATAGCTTAGCGCTTCTTCGCCTTGAATAGTTAAACTGACTTTACGCGTTGTTCGATGAAACAATCTTAAATTAAGCCACTTTTCAATATCTTGAATATGTCTTGATACTTGTAGTCGGCTTAAACCTAAGTGTTCAGCGGCCTGTGTAAAACTCCCTGTGCGCGCCACTTCGACAAAGCTTGTAATTGAATTGAGTTTATCCATTGGTATCTTAATATGAAACAATGTGTATCTATGTAGTGTATTTATCAGTAAATGGTGAACAAGTAAACTGCTGTTAATGAAACAAACAACGGAGTATTCCTCATGAAATTAGCAGTATTAGGCGCATCAGGCTGGATTGGTAGCCACATTACTTCAGAAGCATTAACACGCGGTCACCAAGTTAATGTGTTAGTAAGAGACGCAGGTAAAGTAACCCAAGATAATGTCACGGTAACTGAATTTGATTTAACAAAAGACGATATAGCAAACGCCGCAGCAGGCAGCGATGTAGTAATTGTGGCTATTGGTGGTCGTGCTCTTGGTAATCATGAGATTGTGGCTAACAGTGCTCAACAATTACTGAGTGCATTGGCTGGCACTGGCATACGTATTTTATGGGTAGGGGGCGCCGGTAGTTTAGAGGTTGCACCGGGTGTCACGTTGATCTCTAGCCCTGATTTTCCAGCTGAATATAAAGATGAAGCACGTGCGCAAGGTGAAGCGCTTGAGGTGTTTAGAACATCAACAGCAGATACACCTTGGACCTTTGTATCCCCTGCTGCGGTAATTTATCCTGGTGATTCAGAGGGCCCTTATCGTGTAGGAGGCGACAGCTTCTTTACTGACTCAAACGGCGAAAGCAAAATATCAGTAACCGATTATGCTAAAGCCATGCTTGATGAAGCGCAATCTGCAGCACATTTAAATCAACGTATTAGTATTGCTTACTAGGCCTTTCCTCGGGCTCATAAAATGGTATTCTTAACGTCTGTTTTTAGTCGTTTATTCATCTTATGAGCCTGCTATTTTCTATTGCACTTGCAACAATTCCAGCCTTACCAGAACCGGTAGCCAATAATGCGGTTGCTAAAGTAGTTATTCATGAACAAGCTTACTTTTTAAGTTTTATGGGACTAGGTAAGGGTAAAGCACATCATGATATTCACAATAAAGTATGGGTACTCAAAGTTGGTGATGATTCTTGGCACGCAGCTAAAGAGGTACCGAGCACTCAACCTTTAACGGGTCGTTTAGCAAGTACCGCGGTAGGAGTTGGTGAACAGGCTTATGTGTTTGGTGGCTATACAGTAAGCCATGATCATCAAGAGGTATCGACCCCAGATGTGTATCGTTATGATGTGATTACTAATTCATACACCCCACTTACCAGCATGCCAGTGCCGGTAGATGACAGTGTCGCTTTGGCATATAAACAACGTTATATTTATTTAGTCAGTGGTTGGCATAACGATGGTAACGTAAACTTAGTGCAAGTTTACGATATTAAAACGGATACATGGCAACAGGCTTCACCATTTTTAGGGAAACCGGTGTTTGGTCAAGCGGCTGCCATTAGCGGCAATACTATGTTGGTTTGTGATGGCGTAGAAACCAAAGCGAATGCTGATAAACGTCGCTCGTTTGCTGCGGTTCCACAGTGCCTAAAAGGAACCATTGATGCTAATAACCCCTTAAAAATTGATTGGCGAACGATTCCTCATCCCACTGGCGTGGCACATTATCGCATGGCAGCAACCAGCTTTAATGGCGATATATATATGATGGGTGGTTCAGCGAATCCCTATAATTACAATGGCATGGGTTACGATGGTAAACCAGCCCCTGCAAGCGATCATGTGTGGCGTTTTGATGTCGACAGCAATGATTGGCACGCGATGCCAAAGGCAAATACCGCCAGTATGGATCACCGCGGATTATTAGAACATCAAGGCAGTTTGTATCGCATTGGGGGCATGAACAATAACCAGCAAGTAACACCCGATGCGCTAGGCTACAAGGTACAGTTATCATTATGAATACACTCTATATCACAGGCGCAGGGGTGAGTGCCGCAAGCGGGATCCCAACTTTTCGTGGCGAAGATGGATTTTGGACCATTGGCAGCAAAAACTACACGCCGATGGAAATGGCAACACGTGCGATGTATCAAAACAACCCACGCGAATTTTTAGCGTGGTATTACCATCGCTTTGCAACGTACCGACATCATGGTCCGAACGAAGTTCATCATTGGTTGAGCGATAAAAACCTTATAACACAAAACATTGATGGCCTTGATGGAAAGGCGGGTAACACCGATTACATTGCGATTCACGGTCGTTTAGATCAAATGACGGTCTTTCACAATCAAGGTGATGAAGTGATGGCCTTCAACGCTCCATGGGATAAAGTAAACGAAGATAACTTACACCATTCATTACTTGAGGTGTTCAACATTAGTAATGAAAGTCCTATTGTTAATCAATCGTTTAAGCCGTATGTGTTGTTATTCGATGAGTATTACACCGAACTTTATCGTATTTCTGAGGCGCAGCAACGTATGCTCGATGCTAATAAAATTGTATTTATAGGCACCTCGTTTAGTGTCAATATTACGCAAATGGCACTTAATATTGCACGAAGTCAGGGAACGCCTATCGAAGTGGTAGACCCAGAACCCACGCATGTGTTTCATCCTAATGTGACCTACAAAAAAATGACGGCACTTGAGTACGTACAGCAGCAAGGTTAAAAGCTAACGAGGCGCTTATATTACGCGCCTCGTCTATTGATTATTGTTGTTCTGCTTTTGCTTCGGTGATGTTTAACCGAGCTTGTAATGGGTCAGGTAAAAACTCTGCGGTACCTGTTTTATTCATTTGCAGTAAAAATGGCTCATCATGTTTAAACGCAGACCACTTCGGGAGTCCCGGGCCATTTGGCGTGCCTAATTTAATAAAGTTAGTAACATAACGGTGCATAATTTTAGCCGCTTGCTTGTCTTGTTCGGTGGTAACATGACCGTATTTTGCTTGCACCGTATTAAAGAAATACGGAATCTCGCTGGCATGCTCAGCTCCTGGTTTATCTAAAGTTTGCGCCACATAGCCAAAGCGGTACAAATAAGCCTGCTTGCCCATATCTGAAATGCGTTTAGCAACAAATCGAGCAGGTTCTTGCATTTGTGCATCTTGACCAATCTGATAATTAAGCACGGGCAGTGGAGTGTCGCCATTGGCGTCGTATGTCATTCTTGCTTGTGTGCTGTGCCCAGCAAAGCTGTCGAATAAAGCGTCTTTTGAAGCAAATCCTGCAAACCCTAAATCCCTGTCTGTAGTGCCAACCATGGCTGGTATGTGGCTAAATGTCCCTTTTCTTAAACGCGTTTCGGTTGATGCACTAATAATGGTGCCATCAATAATGGGGCCTCCAACATAGTTTGGTACGTCGGTATTTTGTTGGTGTAGCGTGCTTAAGTTGAGGTCATCGATAATATCTTCGGCAGGTAACTCACGAAGTGCAGCCAGCGCGTTTTCATCGCTGCCTAAAATTGTATGCTGCTTAGCAAAGTTTTCACCGATTTGTTCTGCGCTTAACACCGTGTCGTCATTACTGTGTAAAGGCCGTTGTTTAAATAGGTCTCGGCCACCAGCAGACATAATAACTGCTTGCTGAAATAAATTATTAGCAGCCGGCGTTTGCATCATCGCATGCACTGATGCACCACCTGCAGATTCACCCATTAATGTCACCTTTGATGCATCGCCACCAAATTGAGCGATATTTTTTTTCACCCATTCAAGCGCTGCAATTTGGTCCATTAATGCGTAGTTACCCAGTGCATCATTTTCAAATCGTGTGAGGGCAGGGTGCGCAAAAAAGCCGAATCGACCTAAACGATAATTAAAGCTGACAAAAATAACACCTTGTTTTGCAAAGCTTTCGCCAGAGTATACTGCTGGTGAAGCCCCACCGTTTACAAAGCCGCCACCATGGATCCAAACTACAACAGGGTAAAGGCTATCACTGTGTTTGGCGGGTTTAAACACATTCAAATACAAACAGTCTTCTGATGGCGTGGTTGCTAATGGTGCAGCATCGCCAGCAAATGGTTTTTGCATGCAATCGGGGGCATAATTTTCCAATACCTTGACACCTTGCCATTTAGTAACCGGTTGAGGGGCTCGCCAGCGTAAGTTTCCCACAGGGGGCGCTGCATAGGGAATGCCTTTATAGGCAATAACTCGCCCTTGCTGTTGTCCTTGAATAAGGCCGCCACTTACTGCTACATGGTCGGATTGTGGTTGGTCTTGGCAGCCTTGTAGAAACAGGGCTGAGCCTAACATAAGAGAGGAATAGAAAATCGATTTTAAAATACGCGATGTCATAACATAGCCCAGACTGTTTTGGTTAGGCTTATAATATTAACATATTCAAATAGCCACAACGAGAAAACCAGCACAGCAACAAGGGAAAGACTCTGTTGGTTTAGTCTTTGGCTGTTTCATATGATAAAGAATAGAAAAGCCCGCGCAAAGCGGGCTTTTAAGTGGGGTATTAACCTTTATTACTCAGGTAATGTGAATGACACTGTTAGGTCTTCACCCGATGTAACGGTAACAGGTTTAATTTGATGAAGCGTAAATTCTTGGTCTTCTGCCTCTGCATCATCAATGTGTGCAGCGCATGTGTAAGCAAGTTGGTAATCACCAGGTTGAATGAACGCAAGTTCGAACTCGTATTGATTATCTTCACTATCAAAAACCACATTAGCCGTTGCAAGTGGTGCATCTGCCGGTGTTTCGTTCTCATTTACTTCGTAGTTGTCCATTGGTGTTTCTACGTCACTGCTGTATAGGTAAACAGCGTGGCCAAACGAGCCATCTTCAGCAGCAATAGCAATATTATCGGTTTCGCAGTTAGCAATTAATACGTCGCTTACTGTGCCTTCAATATCTTGCGATTCAGCCAAGTTCTCTAAACGAACACCACGAGGCTTAAGCACAATTTCAGAACTATTTTGCGGGTCAACTAATGATTTTTTAAGGTCAAATTCAATAACAAATTCGTTACCAGCTTGATTAAGTGTGAAGCCATCAAGTTGAATTTCACCCACACCGTCGTTGCCTTTACGTTTAACGATTAATGGTTCAATGCTGTCATCTTCATACACAACATGTGATGTCATTGTTAAGTCGTTTGTATCACCATTGATAACATCAGCACGGATCCACTGATACTCGCCTGCAGGCACTTCTTCATCTTCTAAAAGAGCGAAAACATCGTCGCCTGTGTAGTCAAGTAAGTTGACCATTTCAGGTTTTGTTTCATCATCGTCTTCACGCGTTTCAAAAGTGATATCTTCACCGCCTTGCGTTCTCAGTGTGATTGAATCAAATACGACATTGACAGCTTTTAAGCCTGTTACTGGCGCATCAGATACACCCAGAGTGAATTTAGCCATTTGCGGCTGAGCTATGTTGTCATTTTTGTCGTTGTCTGAGCCACAACCAACGAGAGCAAGTAAGATAGCGCTGCTAAGCATTGTTGACTTAAAGTTCATGATTCATTCCTTTAGTGTGTTATGTGTATGCTAGGAAGTATAAGTAACGAAAACTTAATAGAACTTGAATTGTTATTAACTCGTTGCGTTTATCAAAAAAGCAGGATGAAATATGCAGCTATCTTACATATACAGTATATTAATTTAACAACTTATAATGGCTTTTCTGCTTTCGCTAAACTTATAGTGTGCGTATTTTTTACTATTATTGAAAAAAAGTGAACATGCTTACCCAGGATAACAATGAAAAATTATGTCATCAGTGATTGAATTCGGCCCCATCAACGAGAGCCGATTTGCTTATAGAAATAAACTGTTGCATCAAACGTACCCGCGGAACTTTTTGCAAAACCTGGGATTGAGCCCGCTTCAATGTAGTTAAGCTTACGATATAGAGTGGATGCGATATCCCCCATACGGGTATCAAGTACTAATAAACTAATCCCCATTGCGTTAGCGTCGGTTTCTAGGGTGTTCATTAATTGTTTTGCAATGCCTTGGCCTTGATAGTCAGTGTGCACCATCAGTTTTTCTACTTCACCTCGGTGCATTCCGTTTGCTTTTGAACACAAAGATAATTGAACAGAGCCAATCACTTGCTCATCCTCCATAGCTAAATAAAGGCGTCGATATGGCGTGGCTAAGTCAGTATTAACGCCCTGCCAATAGTCATGAGCTGCGTGTAATGATAACGGTGCAATAAAACCGATGGATGCACCACTTTCTACACTATTAATGAGCAGGGTATTTAACGAACTGGCGACCCCTTTTATTGAATGTACTGCTTTAATTTTCATGGCGTTATTGTTGTTGAAATGGATAAACAGAACCTAAATTAAGTAACGAGGTAAGCTCATCAAGTGCCTGATAGCTCTCAGTTAAAAGCTGAGGATCAGCAAAGTCATTGCTCGTTAATGAATCGCGATAATGTGTGTTAGCCCAATTGACTAGTTGGTCATATTTGTCGTGACTAAAGCGCACGGCAGGGTTTACCGCGTTAAGCTCGTTGGCGTTTAATGCAACACGCAAGCGTAAGCACGCAGGGCCTCCGCCATTTTGCATGCTCTGCCGTAAATCAAAAAAACGGACATGTTGTATCGGATTATCCGACAAAATTAATTCTTGAATATATTGATGCACAGCTAAGTTACGTTGGCATTCTTGTGGAGCGACTAACAGCATGCTGCCATCGGCAAGTGTAATAAGTTGGCTATTAAATAAGTAGCTGCTTACAGCATCGGTAATACTTACTTTTTGGGTCGGTACTTCAATAATATGCAGGGTTTTTTCACCGGTATAGGCTTTTTTTATTTCATCTAAGGCATGTGCTTGGTTTAAAAAAGCTTGCTCATGGCACAGTAAAACATTGCCATTTGCGACTGCAATTACATCGTTATGAAACACACCTTGGTCAATCACAACAGGGTTTTGTTGAATAAATAGCTGGCTGTGGGGTTTTAATTGGTGCAAACGAGCAACAGCCTGTGATGCCTCGAGTGTTTGCCGTGCAGGAAATTTACTTGGTTTGGGGAGTGCATTATTAAAGCTACTCGCACCAAATACAAATACCTCTAACCCTGTATCTGCATGGCTATCGCATAAACGATTATGATTGGCAGCACCTTCATCACCGAAAAAACCTTGGTCAGGCAAGTGACAGTGATGGCTAAAATAGTGGTCGTTGTTAAACATGGCTTTCAACAACGCTGTTGTCGTTGTCGGTTCTAATGAGCGGTGAAATTTGTTGTTTAAGTTTGCAGCTGTAAAATGCACTTTGCCATCAAGCGTATCAGCAGAGGGAGACACGGTTGCTGCGTTTGCAGTCCACATAGCAGACGCACTGTAACAGGCTCGCAGTAAAATGGGATCGGCTTTAAATGCTTTTTCAATAATTTGCCTGTCGCTGCCAGTAAATCCCAAACGTTTTAATACGTTGATATCAGGACGAGCATGGGGTGCAAAAATACCTTGTTCTAAGCCGAGCTCATGCATTGCCTTCATTTTTTCTAACCCTTGCAATACGGCTTCTCTAGGGTTTGAATGTGATGAGGCATGACTTAATGAGGCAACATTGCCATACGATAATCCCGCGTAATTGTGTGTTGGCCCCACTAAGCCATCAAAGTTTACTTCTACTGCGTGCATACTCATTCCAATTTGTTAAATGCGTGTTTTTAAACCATACAGATTTTTTTTAAACGAAGCGAGCCAACTCCATTTCAACATTACGAAGGTGTTGTTTAAGCCGTTTTTGTGTCGCAATTAAATAAGCTTTTTGCTTATTTAATTTTGCGTGCTGTTGCCTTACAGCGTTATAAAGCGTTCTTTTGGGAATGTCATACTGTTCAGCGGCTTCGGTAATTGTAAGATGATGAACAGATACTTTTTGCAGTGCTTCTATAAATTCAGGATCGTTATTTAACATAGCGACGCTCCTTATCTGCAGTGGTATGTGGATCGTCCGGTTCATGCACATGCCATGTGCTAATATCTAAACGCCAAAGTAAGTAAAGAGTGTGATAAAAGTTAGTCACGTTCGTCTCCTTTTAGGTGCAAGTTCCTTTTTCACTATTGGAAGAACTGTGCCACTCTTTATTTTTATTTTAAATTATTTAAAATCAGTGACTTATTTTTTGTGGAAATATTTGTAGCAATCTCTAAGCACTAAAATAGTGAAGCAAGTCTTAAAAACTGCACTTTTATGATGCGGTGGGTTTTATTAAGGCAGTGCGTTATGAATATCGACAAAATAAAAAAAGAGGAGAACATAATTAGCGCTAACTCGTTAGCGCTAATTAATGGCTATGTTAACGAAAGCTGGTAACGCTAAAATCCTTCAAGCACTAACTTACCGCGTGCTTGATGCGATTCTAAAATAGCATGGGCTTTGAGTATGTTCTCGACATTTATTTTTCCTAAATGCTCACCCAAGGTGGTTTTAATGATGCCTTTATCAACAAGCTCTGAAAGTGTTGTTAGTAGTTGATGTTGAGCAATCATATCGTCGGTTTGAAACATTGAGCGGGTATACATAAACTCCCAATGAAGCGAAATACTTTTGCGCTTAAGCTTTAAAATATCGAAGCTTGCGGGGTCATCAATCAGTGCTAATTTACCCTGTGGTTTAATTACCTCGACAATACTGTCAAGGTGCTTATCGGTATGCGTTAAACTGATTACATAATCAAATTCATCAAGTTCTGCGTCAATACGTTGTTGATTGAGATCTTGGCTGTGATCTAGCACATAATCTACGCCTAAGTCGGTTAGCCATTGTACACTTTGCTGACGTGCCGCTGTGCCAACAACTGTTAAGTTTGTTAGCTGTTTAGCAAGCTGCACTAAAATTGAGCCAACCCCACCCGCTGCACCAATTACCAATACTGAGGCGGGTTTGCTGTCTTTTGATTGCGTAATTTGCAGACGGTCAAATAACAATTCCCATGCTGTAATACTGGTTAGAGGGAGGGCGGCGGCTTCTGCATTGGTTAAGCTTGCGGGTGCTTTACCAACAATGCGTTCGTCAACTAGTTGCAACTGCGCATTACTGCCTTGGCGAGTTAAATCGCCAGCATAATAGACTCGGTCGCCAACGTTAAATAATGACACGTTTTCACCAACGGCTTTTACTGTGCCTACTGCATCCCAGCCAATGACTTTATAGCCGCTTTGCGGAGAAACGTTTGCGCGGATTTTAGTGTCAACAGGGTTGACTGAAATAGCCTCAACAGCAACTAAAATATCGCTGCCCGTTGCAACTGGATCTGGTAATTCAATTGCTTGTAAGGAATGTTCACCAAGCGTTGGGGTGGCTTTGCTATAACCAAATGCTTTCATAATCGTGTCCGTTTTAGTGGGTTTTACCCACTATAACGCATTTAAATCTATTAAAAAGCGGTGTAATCGAAATTCACTTTCAAATAATTTTTGTTAATCAAGATCGCTATTTACCAAATCGAGAAGCTGAATAAGTTGCAAAGCCTGTTGCTCATTGATGCTAGGAAAGCGACAACGAATTTGTTCAGGAATACTGGCAGCGTCATCTTGTAAGGCCTTACCCTTGGCTTCGAGTTGAACTAGGCGTTTACGTTTATCTTGGCTGTCTTGGTAAATACTCAATAACGACTTTTCGCTCATCTTTTTTAAAATTTGCGTCATAGCACCGCCATCAATGGCTGTTTTTTCGAGTAATTCAGCTATGCTGATCTTGTCTTTTTCCCATAATGCCATCATCACGACGTACTGTGGGTAGGTCAAATTTAACTGGTTGAGTGAATCACGGTACGCGCGAGCAATGCTATTCGATGCCATATATAAGCGATGGCAAAGTTGGTTATCGAGTTTTAATTGCGGGTAATTCATAGTGGATTCCTTAAGATCAGTGAGTGTATTTTAATTTGCATACAAAATATTTGCAATATTCAAAAAGCTGTTCTAATATATTTTGTATGCAAAATATATTCACTCACAAAGGAGAGTAATCATGAAAGAACTACAAAGCGTTGCCTATACTGCAAAAGCCACAGCAACAGGTGGCCGTGAAGGTACTGCAAAATCAGATGACGGTCGTTTAGATGTCGCATTATCAACACCTAAAGGGTTAGGTGGTGATGACGGTCAAGGCACAAACCCAGAGCAATTATTCGCAGCGGGCTATGCTGCATGCTTTATTGGTGCACTAAAATTAGTGGCAGGCCAAGCTAAAGTTAAACTACCGAGTGATACACATATCAACTCTGAAGTATCAATTGGTCCAATCGAGGGCGGTTTTGGTATTGCTGTTAAATTGGCGGTGTCAGTGGGCGATTTAGACAAAGAAACTGCGCAAACATTAGTCAATAAGGCACACGAAGTGTGCCCTTACTCAAATGCAACGCGCGGCAACATTGCTGTTGAATTATCAGTGATTTAGTATGCTGATAGGTGGGCTTAAATAGCCCACCTCCTTCGTTAAGGCTTTACTATTTCAAACCAATAGTCAAAGTTGTCAATTAAGCTAATCAATAAGGCAAATTTTTGGATATCACCTTTGAAACTGGCTTTATTGCTTTCAAGTAAGCGCTTAAAGTCGACCTGTTTCATTAAAAGTAAATCTAAATCTGCACGATTAAGCGTTAGCGTTAAATCAGCATGCTCACTTTGTGTGTTTGCTAAGTTGTTTAAGTGGGCGTTGTTTAACTCAATAACGAACTGTTCTTGGGTATCGGGCAGCTGAATATTGATAATAAACTGATGTTGAGCCGCTTTTTCGGCATTTAATCGCACACCTAAATAGTCAAAGACGAGTTCAGTACTCATTGCTTTGATGATGTCTGGCCCAATTTCTGTTTTATTTACACTGCTTGGCATGCCATTTCTAAGCTCATAAGCTGCAGATAAGTATGCATTTCTCCAACCTGCATTTTCAGCTTGGTAGCCTAATTGTTCTAATGTATCAGCTTGTAATGCAATGGCTGCTTGATTCTCAGGTTCCGCATAAACTAAGTGATTTAGCAGTTCTGCTACCCATCTATATTCACCATTATTAAATGCCGTTTGTGCCTCGTTTAGCATTGCCTTGCTACCGCCTGCGAGTTTTACGTATCGTTTTGCAGAATCGGCAGGGCTGAGTTTATTAAGTGTGGCAGGGTTCATATCAAAAAAGCCAAGATACTTATTAATAATGCCTCTTACGTTGTGGCTAACAGAGCCATGATAGCCGCGGTTAAACCATTCGTTCGATAAACTTTCCGGTACTGTAAATTGGTTATGGATTTCGTTTATCGTAACCCCTTGATTGGCTAAATTGAGAGCCTGATCATGCATGTATCCGTACATATCACGTTGTTTTTCAAGGTAATGAACAATATTCTTATTACCCCATCGAGGCCAATGGTGTGAAGCAATTAGTATGTCGGCTTGCTTACCAAACTGTTGTAAAGTTTGGTTTATTTTTTTGCTCCATTGTGATGCATCCCTCGTTTCTGCCCCGCGTATTGTATAGATGTTGTGCATGCCTGCGACCGTGTTTTCGGCCATCCATAAGGTTTTAAATTGAGGAAACCAGGTATTCATTTCTGAAGGCGATTCGGTGTTCGGTGTGTTTTTCATTACCATTTCAATGCCGTCGACAACAATGGTTTCTTGAGGCTGTTCAATAATACGGGTAGGCGCGATTAAGCTAACATAGCCAAACGCAATCCCTTTACCTAGCGCACTATCAACTGTAGATAGTTCATTTTTACCAATAATACTTCCATATTGATACCCAGCGCGACGCTGCATTGCATTGCCAGCCAAAACAGACTCTTTTACAACGTGTTCCATAAAGTGCGCGGGGGCAATTACCTGTACGTCGTTATTATCGACTTGTTGTTGACTAATAATGCCTTTTACCCCGCCAAAATGATCGGCATGTGCATGGCTGTAAACAATGGCTTTAATGGGTCTATCACCTAGGTGCTTTGTTATTAAATCGTGTGCTGCTTTGGCTGTTTCAGGAACGGTGAGGGGGTCAAATATAATCCATCCGGTATCGCCTTTGACATAAGTTACATTCGCTAAATCAAAGCCTCTTACTTGATATATATGCTCAGAAACTTTAAAAAGCCCGTAATTTAGATTAAGTAAAGCCTGGCGATGAAGGCTTGGGTTTATGGAGGGGATAAAGTCGTGTTCTTTTAAAAAATCAAATTGATTGAAGTCCCAAATAACCTCACCATTTGCATTTAATATGTGCTTATTTTGGGGTTTAGCAATGAGCCCTTTACTGGCAAGTGCAAAGTCAGTTTTATCATTAAAAGGGAGTGTTTGTAACAACTGTTGGTTTTTTTGAACGGTGAATTTACTTGCAGGTTTACTCGTTAGGTCACTTTCTGCTTGTGTGTAATGAGTACACATTACACACGCTAATAGGCTGAGATTTATTAATTTTGTTATCATTTTTGTGTCCTTGGTGTTGTTCTTTTTATACATTTTTTATTTGTGCCAATAAATCACCAGAGCCTGTGAGTGATGATGTTTGACCGGCTAAAGGTTCGCTAAACGAAATGGGCTTGATTGTTTTTGCGCGTTGCTCATCAAAAACAGGTATTTGGCTCATCGCAAACTCAGAGAGGGCAGTAATGGTTAAAGAAGGGTTAACACCTAAGTTACCCGGAATAATTGAACCGTCGATAACGCGTAGGTTTTTGTAACCGAAAACTTCACCAGAGGTGTCGACCACGCCTGTTTGCGCATCGGCACCCATAGCTACGCCGCTCATGATATGTGCCGTCATGGGGGCTCCAAATAACACTTCGGTTAATGCTGAACCGGGTACGCCGCCCAGTTTCTCCGCATAGCGTTTGGTGGCTTCTTCTGCTTTTGGAAATGAGACTGTCAGTGGGGTATCTTCGGCTTTTTGTACTGCGGTGATACCCTTTTTAAATAATCGATACCATTTTCGACGCCACTCAAGGTGGATAAAAGCTTCTGATTTTTGCATCACTAAGAACAAAATAGAGCTGCGAGCTTTTCCCTTCGGTCTGAGTACTTTGGCGGTTTTAATTGGATGGCGTACTGTGTTTAGTAAAAATTTTGCAATACGTTTAACTCCTGTGCCTGTCACCATTGGTACGTAGGGCAAATAGAGCCAGGTACCATCTGAGCCTTCTCGAAAACGACAAATCTCAATATTGGTGTCTTTATCTACAGAAATAAACGAACTGATTGCAACGCCGTCATCCACTTTTTTAGTTGTATTGTTTGCGGTTGTGAGCGTTTCTGAGTTAGTGCGAATTTGTTGCCCAAGCCATCGCGAAATATGGGGAAGTGTTTTATCTTGGTCGCGCATTTTCAATAGCAACGGTACTGTGCCCATTACGCCTGCACTTAGCACTACTCCGCGGGTTTTTAGGGTGTAGATATGGCTGTTTTTATGGCTCGTATCTTTTATTTTAATTTTATAGCCTGCACTGCCATCGTCATTAAGAGGCGTGATTTTAATGACTTCGGAGCTGGGTCTAATTTCAACCCCGTTTCGCTGTGCAAAAAAGAGGTAGTTTTTCATTAGCGTATTTTTGGCATTGTTACGACAGCCAATCATACAACTGCCACAGTAGTTGCAGGTGTGACGACGTGGGCCATCGCCATTAAAGTAAGGATCGGGTACTTCTTTATTGTACGCTTCACCGGGCTTGGCAAATAGTACTCCCGTATTGACGGTTTTAAATGAGCTGCCTTGGCCCATTTCTTCTGCCACATGTTTGAGTGTGTCATCGGCGACATTGGTGTAGGTGTTTTTGGCACTGCCGAGCATACGCTGAGCAAGCCCATAATAGGGCATTAAGCTTTCTTTCCAGTCTGGCTTTATGCGTGTCCATGCGGGAGATTGAAATACTTCGTCATCCGGTATTAAATGCACATTAGCATAAATTTGCGAACCTCCCCCGACACCCACACCGTGTAACACGGTGACTTTATTGGTAAACGAAAATTGAATACAGCCTTTTAAACCAATTTCGGGTTGCCACATGTAGTTTTTAATATCTAAATTGGTTTTGGGGAACGCTTTATCATCTCGGCGTAGGCCTTTTTCGAGTACTAAAACCCGATTGCCTTTTTCACTTAAACGCAAGGCACTCACAGAGCCACCAAAGCCTGAACCAATAACTATTTGGTCAAAATCAAAATTATCTTGCTGCATTGTTGTCACCTGTTGGGGTTTATTGTTATGAGTTTATTCGGGTTAAAAAGGCTAATAGCCGGTCAGCAAATTTACCGTACGGAGGTGTTAAAAACTTAATGCTAGTAAATCTGGCTTGATAAAACACCGGGCGTAATTTTGAGAACGTTAAAAACCCTTCGTAGCCATGATAATGCCCCATACCACTGGCACCGACTCCCCCAAAAGGTAAGTCATGTTGCCCAACATGAAATAACGCGTCGTTGACGCTAACACCACCAGACATAATGTTATCAATATAGTAGTTGATTAATGACTTGTCGTAGCTAAACGGGTAAAAGGCCAGCGGTCTATCTCGTTCGCTGACGTAATCAACCACCTGTTGGGGAGAGTGGTAAGTTTTGAGCATTAAAATAGGGCCGAAAGTTTCGCGAGTATCAATGTGCATATTGTCATTACTATGCATAATGATCGTGAGCGGGAACTTTCGTGTTTTTGCATCGGCAGCTTGTTTACCCAGTGTGATCACTTTGGCACCGAGTTGCTGAGCGTCAGTAACGCAATCAACTAAACGCTTAAATGCGCGGTCATCAATAATGGCTGTGTAGTCTTCACTGTGAATATCGGGTAGGTGTTTTTTTGCCCAATGGGTCGCTGTTTCTATAAAGTGCTCACATTGCGATTGATGCACAAATACATAATCAACATTAGTGCAAATTTGCCCTGCATTAAGCTGTTTAACATACATTATTCGTTCTACAGCCTTTTGCATTGGGTAATCTTTTGCGATGACAGCAGGCGACTTACCACCTAACTCTAAGGTAACTGGGGTCAAGTTCTTTGCCGCCGCTGCCATTACTTTTTTACCCGTTTCGCCGGAACCGGTAAACATTAAGTGATCAAATGGCAACTTTGAAAAGGCAATCCCTACTTCACCTGTTTCACAAAAAAAGGCTAATTTTTCAGGTTTGAAATAATGACCAACAAGCTCAGCGAGTAGGGCACTTAAATGACGGGAATTCTCTGACATTTTAACCATGGCTTTATTACCCGCGGCAAAGGCAGCTGCCAACTGACTAAATGCCAAATTTATTGGGAAGTTCCACGGAATGATCAACCCAACCACCCCTAGTGGCTGTGGTATCACTCGGTTTTTAGCTCCAAAGTACATGCGATGATCTACATGACGTTTTTGTACTTTCATCCACTTTTTTAGTTGCTTGAGTGTACTGTTAATATCGGCACAGGCATTGATGATCTCTGCAAGCAGCGTTTCGTGGCGTGAACGATTACCATAGTCGAGATTAATAGCCTTAATAATACGTTCTTGGTTATTGGTAATTAAGGCTTTTAAGGCAAGTAAGTGCTCACGACGTTGTTCATAGCTTTCTATCCCTTGGGCTTTTGCAAAAGCGCGTTGCTTTGCAAGTGTGGTGTGCAGAATGTCGTCGATAATGACTGGATGTTTTGCAATGTTCATGTCGGTGCTCTAATAGCAAAGGTAACTGATAGCTTAAATAAAATACTTGCAGTTAATTTGACTTTTTAGGACACTGAAATGACTCTTTGGGACATATGGTATTTTTGTGGAAAGTTTAATACGCTCATCAAGCTTGGCGGGCTTTGAAGGTTTAGTCAGGCGTTACGGGGTAAACCCGAATACGCTATTGGAACACGCGGGCATTTTACCTGCACAATTACGTGACCCCGACAGCTTTGTTGTTTATAGCCACTATTTACAGCTTTTAGAACTCGCTGCAGCAGCCTGCGACGAACCATGCTTTGGCTTAAAATTAGGGAGTCAACAAAGTATGAGCACCGTGGGCCTTATTGGGGCGTATATGTCGCGCCAGCCAACGATTCTTGATGCGTTAAACGTAGCCCAAAAATATATTTATCTACATGCAGAGGGCATTGTGCTTAACCTTGCTTTATATGGGCAAAATAGCTGCGAAGTACGATTTGTCCGTTTGTCTGATGAAAAGCAGGAATTTGTTCAAAAAGCGCAACTGGCTGTGTGTTTAGTCAATAAAGTAATGAAAGAGCTGGTGGGTCCCAAGTGGCGAGCCGATAAAGTATGCCTTCGGCAGTCGCCAGTGAGTGAACACACGGCCTTGTTTGCCAAGGTGTTTGGCTGTGAGGTTGAATTTAATGCTGATACTGATGCTATTTATTTTTCGAGTGCGTTTTTAATGTATAAACCAAAACTCAATGATGCCATTCTCGATACCCTCATTGCAGATCAGCTTGAGATGCAGCGTATAAATAAGCTCCCAGATGAAATGCTGCATATTGAAAGCGCCATGAAAATGCTATTGGCAACAGGGGACTGTAGTAAAGAAAACACGGCATTAAGTATGGGTGTTCACCCTAAAAAGTTACAGCGTATTTTAACTATGCATGAAACGACTTATCGACAACTGCTTGATGATGTTAGAAAGTCAGAAGCCGTTCGACTACTTCAACACGGTAATGTAAGTATGACCGATTTAGCCTTGCGGTTAGGTTATGCAGAATTGTCTATTTTTAGTCGTCGTTTTAAGGCCTGGTTTGGGGTATCACCAACACAGTGGCAAACACAGCACGGGGTGTCATAAAACTTTAATATATGTTTTTTCATATATGAGTTTTTTATATTCGTTTTTCCATATATAGTAGCGTTATCTAACGAAGGTGATGCTATGAATAACTTAGAACCTACGGCTTTTTTTAAATGCTTAGCAGATGAAACACGCTTAAAAACGTTGTTGCTGATCATGCATCAGCAAGAATTGTGTGTGTGTGAATTAGTGGCTGCTTTGGCATTGAGCCAACCGAAGATTTCTCGCCATTTGGCACTACTTCGAAAGTCAGGGCTATTATCAGATAGAAAACAAAGCCAGTGGGTTTACTACCAACTAAACTCAGATTTACCTAACTGGACGCAGCAAATTCTAAAAGCGACGTTAGACTCAAATTTTCAGCTAATCGACACTGACTTAACCCGACTTGAAACGATGGGGAATCGCCCCGAACGTCAAGCGCACTGTTGTTAAAGAGGACAGCACAATGACAATTAAAATAGGTATTAATGGTTTTGGCCGCATGGGACGCTTAACACTTAGAGCAGCACTGAATTGGCCTGAACTTGAATGCGTTCAAATTAACGACCCTGCCGGTGATGCAATTACCCATGCTCATTTATTTGAGTTTGATTCGGTGCACGGCCGATTACAGACGCCTGTCACGGTGGATCACGATACCATTCGTGTTGCTCATCATACAATTGCTGTGTCTAACAACAAAACCATCGCAGAAACTGACTGGTCAAACTGCGATATCGTGATTGAAGCCAGCGGTAAAATGAAAACCAAAGCCTTACTCGATGAATACTTAGCGCAAGGTGTAAAGCGGGTTGTTGTCACTGCGCCGGTTAAAGAAGACGGCGTGTTAAATATTGTGATGGGGGTGAACGATCATCTTTATAATCCACAACAGCATCAACTTGTTACAGCGGCGTCGTGTACTACTAACTGTTTAGCGCCTGTTGTAAAAGTACTACAGGAAAAGGTTGGTATTAAGCACGGCTCAATGACCACCATTCATGACATAACGAACACGCAAACTATTATTGATGCGCCTCATAAAGACTTGCGTCGTGCGCGTTCTTGCGGCACAAGTTTGATCCCCACCACAACAGGCAGCGCTACCGCTATTACCCATATTTTCCCTGAATTAAAAGGAAAATTAAATGGTCATGCAGTGCGAGTGCCACTGACCAATGCGTCAATCACCGACTGTGTGTTTGAATTAAAAGAAAGCGTGACTGAAAAACAAGTCAATGCGTGGTTTAAAGAAGCCGCCGATGGTGAGTTAAAAGGTATTTTAGGTTATGAAGAAAAGCCATTAGTGTCTATTGATTATAAAACCGATCCTCGCAGTGGCATTATCGATGCGCTCTCAACAATGGTTGTTAACGATACCCAATTAAAGCTTTACGTTTGGTACGACAACGAGTGGGGTTATGCAAATCGCACTGCTGAGCTGGTTCGTAAAGTGGCATTGTCTTAAGGTATTTTGATGCGTGAACAATTGGCAGCTTTGCCAAACGAATTAAAACAATACCTAATAATAACCGGTAATTACTGGGCGTTTACCCTCACCGATGGGGCGCTCAGAATGCTGGTGGTGCTGTATTTTCATCAGCTTGGGTATGAAGCATTAGCAATTGCCATGCTGTTTTTGTTTTATGAAGTATTTGGTGTAATTACCAACTTAGTCGGTGGCTGGCTCGGGGCACGTTTGGGGCTCAATAAAACCATGAATTTGGGATTATTGTTGCAACTTGTTGCGCTCGCCATGTTGTGTGCGCCCAGTCACTGGTTAACGGTCGGGTTTGTCATGACTGCACAAGCGCTGAGTGGTATTGCTAAAGACTTGAATAAAATGAGTGCTAAAAGTGCGATAAAGTATTTGGTACCTAAAGGCCATGAGGGAGAGTCAACCCTGTATAAATGGGTTGCTATTCTAACCGGCTCTAAAAATGCGTTGAAAGGACTCGGCTTCTTTTTAGGCGGCGTGTTACTCACATTATTTGGTTTCACAGGCGCTATTTTTGCCATGTTAGTGATGCTGGGAGTGGTTTGGATTTTAAGCCTGCTTACGCTTAATGCTGACATCGGAAAAGCTAAGAATAAGCCAAAATTTAAAACCTTATTCTCAAAATCGCGGGCAATTAATTTACTCAGCTTTGCCCGAATGTGCTTATTTGCTTCGCGAGATGTGTGGTTTGTAGTGGCACTGCCTGTGTATTTGGCAACGCAGTTTGGTTGGCAACACTGGTGGGTGAGTGGCTTTTTAGCGTGTTGGGTAATTGGTTACGGTTTAGTGCAAACTCAGGCACCGCGTATCACAGGCCATAAAAAAGTAGGTTTTTTGCCAACACGCCAAGCTGCAATGTGGGTAACTGCATTAACACTATTCACTTGTTTGTTGGCTACAGCACTGACATTAAACGTGTTTATGCAACTAAGCTTATTGATTGGTTTATTGATTTTTGGCTTCATTTTTGCGGTCAATTCATCGTTGCATAGCTACTTAATTGTTAGTTTCGCAGACAACGATGGCGTGTCGCTCGACGTGGGCTTTTATTACATGGCAAATGCGTTAGGACGACTAGTGGGAACGGTGCTCTCTGGTTGGGTGTTTCAGGTGTTCGGGCTGGTTGCGTGTTTATGGGTGAGTGTGGCTTTATTAGCAATGGCATCTGTTACGACCTGGTCGTTGAATAAAAAGTAAAAACTCATACTTTTTTTTATGTTTGTTGCTGTTAGTTTAGCAAGATAGTCTAAACTATTATCAAATAAACAATAAAAACGGGAATATTCAATGCGGCAGTTAGCATTAGCAAAAAAGCTTTTATGGCTTACCGTAGGAAGCATTTTTATTACAGTGTTTGTACTTTCTAGTGTGCTCTGGTGGCAGCTTTCACAAAGTAATGAGCAACTTGCTGGGCAGTCTGAAAAATTAATTGTTGCAGAGGTTGAAGATAAACTTTCTTCCAATGCGGCAGCATATGGCGAACAAGTCGCTGGCTTTATAAATGAAGCTTACCGTGTGCCTTATTCATTTGCAGCTATCCTCGGTGATGAACAAGCTGCAAATGCCATTACGCGTGATGCTGTGGTTGAATTAAACCGCGCATTATTAGAAAAAAATACACTTCTTTCATCTATCTATACCCAATTCGAACGCAATGGTTTTGATGGCCGTGATGCGAATTTTATAAGTGGTTATGATCATTCAGTTGCAGGGGCAGGTACCCTAGAAATTTATTTTACGCGTAATCGTGATGGTGCTATTGAGCAGCAAGTGGTTGAAGACGTAGAAGAAAAATATGTAGATAAACTGAGTGAATTCGGTCAACGAGAAGCCGAATGGTACCTTTGTGCAAAAGACACGAAAGTCCCGTGCATTATGGAGCCGTACCTATACGAAATTTCGCCAGGTTATTCAGAAATGATGACCTCACTTACGGTGCCTATTATTAGAAATAGTGAGTTCATTGGTGTTGCAGGGGTTGATTTAACGTTACCCGTGTTCCAAACAATGACAGAAAAACTGTCAAAAGAGCTGTATAACGGAAAAGCGCGCGTAACCTTATTAAGCTCGCTTGATTTGGTTGTAGGGAGCAGTCATTACAAAGATAAATTAGGCCGACCACTTAAAGAAGTCGTGCCTAAAAATATGCTTGATAACTACAACAGATTAAAAAAACAAAACGGAATTTTTAAGGTCGAGGACGAGTATTTAGTTAACTACCCCATCACCATTAAGCTTGCTAAAAAGCAGTGGAATTTATTAATCGAAGTGCCGACTGAACTTGCTCTTGAAGGGCCGCAAGCATTAGCTGACAGCATGAGCGAAAATGCTAATACGCTTGGAGGATTGATTTTAGTCACCGGAATTATTATCGCAGGCGCTGCTTTTGTGATCATGTTGCTGGTGATCCGTACTATCGTCGCTCCTCTTCAGCAGATACAGCAACGGGTTGATAATTTGGCAAGTTCAGAGGGCGATTTAACACAAACATTGCATGTTGATACCCATGAAGAATTGATTGCGTTGGCAACAGGGTTTAATGCTTTCTTAGCTAAATTAAGAGATCTTATCTGTGAACTGAAAAATGTTTCTGCGCAGACAAAACAACAAGCTGAATTAGCGACGCATGTGTCGGTAGATACAAAACACAATGTTCAATCACAGTTCCAAGAGATTGAAAGCGTGGTTACAGCCATGAACGAAATGAGTGCGACTGCCCTTGAAGTGGCACGAGCTTCTGAGCAATCGGCACTGCAAGCAGACGAAATTAATAGCCTTGTTGTAAACAGTGAGTCGAGCTTATCGTCGGCGGTAACTCAAGTTAAAACGATGTCGAGTGAGATTAAACAAGCGAACCAAGCCGTTGAAAAAGTGGCTGCGCGAAGTAATGACATTACACAAATACTTGATGTGATCAGAACCATTGCAGAGCAAACCAACTTATTAGCGCTCAATGCCGCAATTGAGGCTGCGAGAGCGGGTGAGCAAGGTCGAGGCTTTGCTGTTGTTGCGGATGAAGTGCGTGCACTTGCGTCAAAAACACGCGCATCAACTGACGATATTAGTGGTTTAATCGACAGCTTACAGCTAGAGGTCGGTAATGCATCAAAAGTCATTGAGCAAGGGGTTGTGCGTGCTCAAACTGCGGTAGACGAAACGTCTGTTGCATTTGATGCGCTGCATGAAGTAGTTGTTAAAGTGGATGAAATTACGCAACAGATCACCCACATTGCGACAGCAGCTGAAGAGCAAAGCTCAGTAACCGAGGAGATTAACCGTAATCTAACCCTAATCTCAGATGCTGCATCGCAACTAGCCGAGCTCTCGACTCAAGCCGGCGACGGTAGTCAAACGCTCAATGCGCTCGTGGCACAGCAGGATGATGAGCTTAATAAACTTAAAACCAAATAGCGTTTGAGTCGCACACTTCAAGCCGTCAGATTACTGAGTAACTGACGGCTTTTGTTTTTATACCGTACTTTAGCGTTTACTATTTAGGCAATTTATTAGACTAATAGTTAATGCGTTCAATTCTGACTTTTTTACTGGGTATTAAAATTAAAAAATACTGTCCCATATTAATTTAATTTATTTTAAATCAATTGCTTATATTTTATTTTCCTGTTGTGCTTTTTGCTTGAAAGGTGTTTTTCAAAATTCATACCCTACCTTTTGCCTAATCGTGTTTTGTGTCTTGCTGCTTTACCCTAAGTACAAAATAAATACTCACACAATTTTTCAAGATAAGTAGTAGGAGAAGTCATGAATATGAGGCAGCATGAAGCGTCAAAAACGCCTGCTGATCAGGAATCAGAGACGCTTAGTGGACAAAAAAGCTATCAAGCACTTCATAAACCCAGCAGTGAATTTTCAAGTCGCGATGAATACCTAGAACACGAACTACAAATTATGCAGCCAAAGCGTTGGCGTCCTAACTTACCCTTTAGGGATTATCGCTTTGAGCTCGAAGATTCAATTCCAGCAATGGCCGGTACAATCGGTAAAGTAGTGATGGTGGGAGCCATTGCAGCTACGTTTGCAGCACCACTTGGTCTTGGCGAAGGTTTTATATTAGAAAATGTGCGCTACGAGCTATTAATTGTATCCATCTTTATTTTATTGTTTTCAGGATTCTTTTTACCAACGGCAAACTTAGCTGGAACGCATGGACCACTTATTCCTTTAATTCCAATTGTTGTTGCTGCGGGAGGTCATCCCATGGCATTTGGTTTACTAATTGGGGCGTTTGGCTTGCTATTAGCGCTCAGTAAAGGGGGGAGTTTACTTGCTGGGTTAACCAGTCGCGGTGTGTGTGGTGGTTTGCTTCTTTACCTTGGTTTTATTGGCACTATTTCACAGGTTAAAAAGCTGTTTGCGTGGGCCGAAGGCATTGATATGACTCATATCGCATTTATCGTGATCTTATCAACCATTGTGCTTTATGCATTACTTGAGCATTATAAAAAGCGTTGGCTTGCTGTGCCATTAAGCTGTTTATTAGGGGGGTTACTTGCTTTTTCACTTGGCGCACCTTTTGAATTTAAAACAGCGCCGGGCTTGCCGAATATGAACCCAATGTATTGGTGGGGTGAAAATACAGGCTGGATGTTAGGTCTACCCACACTCGAAAGTTTTGTGGTGGTATTGCCATTTGCTGTACTGGCTGTGGCGATGTGGTCTCCCGACTTTTTAGGTCATCAAGTGTTCCAAAAAATTAGTTACCCAGAACGTACTGAAAAAGTACAAATGAACATTGACGACACAATGTTCAGTGCGTCAATTCGTCAAACGTTTGGCTCACTTCTCGGTGGTTCAAACTTTACCTCCTCATGGGGCACCTATATTGTGCCAGCAGCCATTGCGAAACGGCCAATTCCAGCGGGTGCAGTTTTAACTGCATTATTTTGTATTATTGCCAGTATTTGGGGTTACCCAATGGATTTAGCTATTTGGCAACCCGTATTGTGTGTAGCCTTGATTGTTGGGGTATTTATTCCCTTACTTGAAGCAGGCATGGAAATGACCCGAGAAGGTAAAACCACGCAATCAGCAGCCATAGTGGTGTTTTCATCAACCTTGGTTAATCCAGCATTTGGCTGGTCATTAACGATGTTGCTCGATAATTTAGGTTTAATTGGGTGTAAAGAGCGAAGCGCTGAATTAAGCCAAATGAGTCGTTGGATTATTCCATTAGTGATGTTTATTATTTTAACGGGGGTTATGGCTCTTGTAGGAATGTTGCCTGGGATCCCTGCATTAATGGCTGATTTTAGACACTAACTGATTTACGGGGTAAGGCTAAGTCGCCTTACCCTAGTTTATTTTAAATACTTAAATACGCGTTACTTAAATACCACCTGTTTATTACTACGGGTATAAGTGCGTGTTTCAGGTTTAGTCCATTGCCCTTTCTTAAGATACGATGTCGACACCACAAACTGGTTATCTTTAAATTCGCTGGTTGATTTAACTTTTGTAATTCCCTCTTTATTGCCAGTCACATTCTCGTAGGCAACAAACTGTGTCGGGCTCAGAACATTCATCGTACCTTGCGTGTAAAAACCTGCGGTGGTGAAGTAATAAAAAACCAGCGATTGTTTCTTGCTATCCCAGAAAATCATCGATTCGCCACCGTATTCACCCTCGTTAATTGAGTGAAGTGTTTTAATGGCGGTGCCATTTAGTGCACGTTGCCACGTACTTACATCTTGTACTGCTGGTTTGCCAGCTGTTACGTTGAAGTCTGATTGCCAAGTGCCTAAGTAAGGCTCAAATACTTTTAGTTTTTCATCGAGAGGTTGCTCTGTTGCAAGTGCTGTTAAAGAGCAAAAGCACAGTGATAGTAAAAATGATTTTATATATGCCATAATACAGCCTAATAAATTTCGTTCGTTTAGCTGAGTATAGGCGATAGTTCATTGATTAAGAAAACATTAATTACATTTTCATTGTTGTTTTTAGCATTGTTATGGCTCGCCTGTTGGCTGTTAAATATGCCATACCTTATCGCTGGGATTTACAGCGGTATAAGCTTAATTAGCTTTTTAGTGTATGGCTGGGATAAACGATTAGCAGTGCAACATGGTGAAGATGTGATCCGTGTACCTGAACGCACATTACACCTCTTAGGTGTGTTTGGTGGCTGGCCTGGATCATTAATTGCGCAACAATGGTTCAGGCATAAATCAAAAAAGCGCAGCTTTATCGCCGTACTGTGGTTAACTATTATCGTTAACTGTAGTGCGCTGTTTTCACTGTATTATTTACAGTTAATTTAAATACTAAAAGGAAAGCAGTGGCTTTCCTTTTTTATCAATAAATTACTTATTGCGATGCTTGGATAGATTCAATGCTATCAAGTTCGATGGTTAAAATCGTTTTCTTATCAACATTAACCCACTTTCGGTAAGTTAAGTAACCAGGTTTAGTTACCTCAATATCGTATTTACCTTCATTAAGCTCAATACCATCTTCGTAAACAGGCTTGATATTCATAATGCGCACTCGAGCATCATCAGGTGTTGTGATAACGGTTAAAGAAATAACTGACTCGTCTTCTATCACTTCAGATGAAGGTTCTACAATTGGTTCTGGTTGTGGTTCAATATCAGGACTTGATGAACAGCCTGCTAATATTAAAAAGGCAAATAATGCACTTAACTTTTTCATAATTACTCCATTTAATTGTTCACAATAAACATAACTGTTTATGATTTGAAATTTCATGAAGAATCAAGGAATAACAATAGGTATTTCAGGGGCTATTATTAGTCTTCCGTGACTTTCATATTTATTATCAATAATAAATTTGTGGTATTTTAGTATGTATCTTAATGAGGTTCAAATTATAGTTTTGAAAAATACATTATTTAATGATTTTTCATTATTGTTTATTTGATGAGTTAAAGGTTTGTTTGGTTGTTTTTACTATATAGCTCAAAAGTGATATTAAATTGACTCTGATTTATAAGGTTAAATAAGACGTGTTGTTTTGGAGTGTGGATAATTGTTGTCATCTGCTGTCCTTAGCGGTGTTGTTGTAAAGTGCCACTTTCGTATTTTTTGGCAAGCTCTTTCCAAGTATCAAAAAAGCCACTCTGGAAAAATAACTATCTGATACATTTAAAATTTGATAATTTGTTGTCTCATGATCTTTCCGTGAATAGTTTGATAGGCTATAGCCTTGATCGTCTCTATCATTTAACCGCCCCATTAAGCGTGTTAAGCCAATATCTTCACCTTAAACTAAATCGTCAGTGCTTATTTTTCCATGGGGTAATCCACCTTCGTGAGGCATTTTTGTGAAAAACTCAAATTTATTAACGAACCAAGGTAAAATTGACAGCGGTGCATCAAATTGCCAAGTTGATTTAAAGTCAGGTTTGTCTTTTCTTTTGATATTTCTATGAGAGACGATAGAGAGTTAGTTCCTTTGGGTAAAAAAGACTCAAAGTCGTTAGGGTAATTTAGTGAATCAGCTATAGTAATCAGATGCTTTACTCCTTCAGGAGGATTATTAGGATCTGTTATTTCTTTTAGGGGGGGGTAAAAATTGTTTAGTCATTTAAATGCTACTTTTTAATAGAAGTGATAACAGGTGTGATTGTAATAGCATCACCAAATTGCTCTAAGTTGATCAGCTTTCTCTCAAAGTTAAAAGTTTCAACAGAGTCATAGTCTGCTCCTTCTAATAAACTGTTTAAATAACTTAATTTCTCTGTATTACTTTTAGTGATTTTGCCAATATTCATGTTGTTAAAGAGCAGTGTGTTAGGTTTCTGTTGATCTAATTTTTAGTCAGATTTAAAGAATCACGTTTTCTTCAGTACTACCTTCTTGCTCAAAGGTAATATTAAACTTTCCTTGCCGAGTGAGATTAAAAATCGCACGCTGCCAATTTTCTGGTTGATTTTGTATTGCTGAATCAAACACTGTTTTAAATAAACCAATAATGTGGTCAGAAACGGCAATAGGGTGCTGAGTTTTATCAGCCTCTTTTTCATAAAAGGCCTGGCATGTAATGACTTCATCGTGCTGGCAATCTAAAACTAGCATCGCTTTCGACCAGTCATCGTTAATTTGTTGATAGAGATATTGCCCCAGCTGCTGTGGGATGTGTTTTGCGTATGTGTTCATGTGCTGTCCTTAGCATTGTAGTTATAAAGTGTCGTTTTCGTATTTTTTGGCAAGCTCTTTCCATGTGTCAAAAAAACCGCCCTGAAATAGGTAACTATCTGAA
>NZ_JACDWU010000236.1:0-4296 GCF_016464045.1 Pseudoalteromonas sp. bablab_jr011
AGCAGTACATTGAAAATCAAAACACACCGCCAAGTGAAAGAGCCGTAAAAACTTCACGCGCTTTAAGTCAGAAAAAAGACTAGTTACCTCTTGCTTGACTCGCCCTTGAAAGGGTGAGATTGCGCAAGCCTAATGTTCAATATCAGCTCTAAAAGCTTCCCAGAGACAACCTTTCCTTCAAATAGAACCTTTTTGATTGTTGGTTTGTGTAAAGAAACTACACCATCAACTGTCACCGCTGTCGATAAAGCGCCATCTAATTTACCCGCTGATATATTGAGGTCATAAATAGCCGTGACATTAGCGGAATGGTCTGAGCCTCTTTTGATACTACAATTCATATCTTCATCAAAAATATCACTTGCATCTAAAGGGCGGGTCCAAAGGTCTATTAATGATACGTGATCAAATACATGCTTATGGGCGTCTTCATCTCTTAACACTGGCATCATCACAGCTTCAGATAAAGCCTCATAACCTTGAATTTTACCGATATCAGCGTCACTCATCTCACTATTCAATTTTGGGTATGGTATCCACCCTTTTCCTTGCTCAATCTGTTTCCAAATAGCTAAAGGCCTAAATGGGGCTGCTCCGATACCATCCAAAGACCACCGAAAAGATAAAAGTACGGCATGTACTTCACTAAAGTAGTAATTAAGGTTCTGAGGGTTTAGTAAGGCTTCTGTATACATTTCTAAAAAAGTTTTCTTTATTTTAGGGGGTAGAGTTACATCGTTTTGAATACACTGAACACCTTCATGCTCAGCTTCTCTACCCTGCTCTACTAAAGATTTGAAACGCTCTGAATGAGAAATGCTTTCTTGTGTTAGCTGGCAGGCGTACCTTACAATTTTATCTAAATGCTTGGGCTTTAAAGTATTCGGTTGCAAAGCAACACGATTGTACCCTACAGGATCAAACGCCCGAGCGTGGAGCGCTCGCTCATGTTAGAACTAATTCTAAATAGCCAATCTCTTAGCCTTAATGTATTTTCTACACCAAGCACTTCCCAACGTTTCAACTTTGCAAGGTTAGTAGCTGTTTTATCGAAAGTTCACCGAGAAAACCCCGTGATCAGAGCGAAGTGATGTCGCGGGGATGAATCGGTATCACCCCTGCTCTTGAATATATTTTCGTATTATCTCTGCACTAGCATTTCCTACAAAACACACAAAGTATCCATCAAACCAAAATGTTTTCTCTTTCCAAAATTGGTTTTTGAGGTAAGGAAATGATTTCCAGATTTTAGTAGTTGTCGCTTGTTTAATCCTCCTTGCGTACTGGCCTACAGAATATCGAGTGCCGATTGTAATCAGCATATGAATGTGATCTTTGTCTATTTCAACCTCTTCGATCCTGAAGTTAGAAGATAGAGAAACATCGAAAACCGTTTTCTTAACAAACTCACCCAGATTTCCGTTTAGTAAAGGTTTTCTGTACTTAACTACCAGAATTAAATGAAGTGCAATTAAATATTTGCAGTGAGATTTAGTTTCATACTCCAACTTGACAACTAGACCTTATACAGTAGTCTATACAGTATATGAAAAAGACGCTCAGATACAACTACAGGCTAAATCCTACGCCAGAGCAAGAAGCTAAGCTTATTGAGTTTGGTGCGACAGCGCGTGGCATTTGGAATCTGTTGTTGTCTGAAAATATGCGTCGATATGAGTACGATAAGACGTTCTTGTTTTACAAAGAAATGGCCTCGCTTCTTAAGGAATTAAAGCCTTTCGAAGAGTTTGCGTGGATTAAATCTTTTGATTCAGCAGCGGCTCAGCAGGTTGCGCGCGATTTAGAAACTGCTGTTAAGAATGCTTTTTCAAAGGTTCGTTTGCAGCGCTTTCCAAAGCACAAAGTCTCATACAAAAAGAAAAAACTTCACAACGACTCGTTTCGAGCCGTCAATAATTCCAATTGCATTCGAATCGAAAATGGCGCTATCAGTATTCCGAAGGTCGGCAAAGTGCCAATCGTTCTGCATCGTGAGCTAGTGAGCAAAATTAAAACCGTCACTGTTCAATATCGTCACGGAAAATGGGAATGCAGTATCACTCAGGAAGTGGAATGCAAAACGGCTAAACAAGTTTTGGAAACGATCACTGGCTTTGACATCAACTCAAAGCAAACGGTGGTTGGTTCGAACGGTTTCGTGGCCGACAACCCGAAGTTTTTAAAGCAAGCAATAGAGAAGTTAAATCAATTGCAACGCCAGCTTGCACGTCGAACCAAAGGGTCAAATCGCTGGCTAAAAACAAAACAACGCATCAATAAATTACACGGAAAAATCTCAAGGCAAAGGCTGGACTTTGCGCACAAAACTTCACGACAGATAACCAATGAAAATGATATTTTAGTGTTCGAAGATTTAAACGTAAAAGCGATGCAAAAGTTCAATGGTAGTATGGTTGCAGATAACGTGATGGGTTTGATCACTCAGCTTTCAAAGTACAAAGCTGAGCTAGAAGGCAAGCTCTATCATGAAATAGGTCGTTTTGAAAAATCCACTGGAATTTGTTCGGAGTGCGGGCAACGCCATGTTTTAACATTGAATGATAGGCGCTTTACTTGTACGGCTTGCGGAGCGTATCAAAGCCGCGATCTAGCTGCTGCTAAAAGCATAGCTAGTACAGGTGAATTAGATATAATTGCGGCTGGAATCGTCGCAAGGGTAACACCCGCATCTCAGCAGAAACAATCTGTTAAAACGAAAGTCTTCGAATTATCGAAGTTGGATTTTGGATCTGAGAAAAAAGAAGCAGCCTAGCTGTTAAGCTAGACTGTAGAAGCCCAGTGATCAGAGTGAACCGATGTCGCTGGGTAGTTCACGTTTCGATTAAGACCATAGTAAGTCCGATTCCATAACGCGCACTTTTGAAATAATTAACCTCGAATAAGTGGCGAATTCACCCTGAATAATTTGAGTTAGCATTATGTAACTATTTGATAGTGGTGGGTTTTTGTGTTTTTTGTGGCTGGCGAATATTTAAGGTTTTTTATAATTGATTGAGGTTGGCTTTATGATTTTTCGAGTTTATATTTTGGCGAATTCACCTTGAATAATTAAGTGTAAATATATTTTAGTTATTGTTCTGTATGACTTTTTTTTAAAAATAATCGTGGAGAATATTTAGTTATCATTTCAATCAAAGCGCGTTCTCTATCCTATGTGACCATAGTTACAAAATTTAAGTTGAAGTGTGAAGTGAGTGTTTTCAAAGTTAATCCAATAGACATCATTGATAGCGTTGTTGTTGGAACAGTTAACCAAGTAAGTAGAGAGAAATTAGTTGCTCAAGCCTTTTCTTCATCTGTAGCTGATATAAGAGCTCTAATTGAAAATGAGCGAGCAATAATTACTTCTTTATGTTCGTTTGGGAAAGACTAGACAGTTACACTGCTAATTGTGATGGAGGCTTAACGTCAAGCTATTGCAGCAAAAACCATTGAACCAGAACGCCCATTGATCGTATCGACAGTTAATACAAAAGCAGAAGCGATACCTATGCAAATGTTTGTTAACTATGCCAGTAAGAGAATGCTTGAATATGCTAAGTCTGTAGGTATCAATATTCAGTTTAAATTAGTCCAACCTTCATTGAACAATGAATTCTTCATTAGGTACGTTGGTGGCCAGAAAATTCCAGCAACACCAACTCGCTCCGGTGATTGCTCAGTAATTTTAAAGGTTAACCCAAACGAACACTTTGTTAACTCTCTTGTAGAGTCTATTAGGCACTCAAAGAAGTATGGCAATTATGCCAGTTCACCAATTATTTCTTGCTTAGGTTCTAGGGAAAAGAGTCTTCGCGTAGGTCAAAGAATATGGAGCGACACAATCTAAAAGGTAAGTCTGCAGAAGATTTAATGAACTCAATGACATCACAGTCTATTGGAAACTCAAAAGTCTACAATTATGCTCCAATTCGTGACTGGGAGACTGATGATGTATTTCTTTTGCTCAGCTTGGCTGGTTCAAAACCACTACAAAGATCTTGCTATGACATACCAGGTTTCTTATCAAACTTTGGTCTTTTAATCGAGATATACGGTAATGGTACAAGTGAGACTTGCGAAATTGCTACAGGTCAAAGTGGTGGGGCTGGCTGCAATGGCAAAGCACGCTACGGGTGTTCTATTTGTACTATCGTGTGAACTACTCGCGCCTAAAGGCATCGAGCTTCCAAGATAATAGCCTAAGCTACTAACCTTTCTTTTTTGACGCTTCGTTGGACACCGCTAGTCGAGCTTTTGACTCGGCTAGTCTTACGATTGCCTCCACGTCCACTA